>JAKAIJ010000130.1 GCA_021814355.1 Acidobacteriota bacterium | reverse complement strand
GCTGGACTACTTCGGGCGCGTCGAGGAGGCCTTCTGCCGCCGGCGGGGCGCGCCTCTCCTTCTCTCCCCGCTGGACTTCGAGAAGGCGGCCGAGTGGTTCGCCGCGGGCGTCCCGGCGGAGGTGGTGGAGCAGGGGGTGGGGGCCTACTTCGAGCACCTCGCCCGGCGGAAGGTCCCCCTCCGCCGCGCCGTCTGCCTCTCCTTCGCAGAGCCCCATGTCCTGGAACTGCTCGAGGCGCGCCGGGCCGCCGCGGTGGGGCGCGCCGCCGGCGTGGAGGCGCCGGACGCCCCCCGGGAGCGGCGGGCGCGGTTTCTCACGGCCCGCTCGATGGCGCTCCTGGCGTTCGCGCTGGACCCGGAGCGGGGCGGCGCCCTGCCGGTGCTGGCCCGGTTCACGTCGCAGGCGGCGGCCGTCCTGGAGGGGCTCTCGCCCGATTCCCCGGCCGCCACGCTCGAGAAGACGCTCGCGCCGCTCGACGAGGAGCTGGGGCGGCTCGTGCTTCTGGAGAGCCCGCCGGAGCGGGTGGAAGCCTGGCGGCGGGAGGCGCGGCGCCGCCTCGAGGCCGCCGGTGGAGGTCTGGATGATGAAGTCCTTCGCGCGGCCTCCGAGAGGCTCGCGCGGCAGGAGGGGCTCCGGGCCTGGGGGCTCCCCAGGCTCTCCCTCCTCTTCCTCGAGGGCTGAGCGGGTTCTTGTAATCCGCTCGGCGCGGCCCCTCCCGGCGGAGCTCGCGGAGGCGCTCACGGCGCTTGGCGCCCGGGCCCTCTGGGAGGTGGCGCCCGGTCTCTGGAGGGCCTACCCAGAGAGGGGGCGCGGCCTTCCCGGGGACCTGCCGGGCCGATTCCCGGAGGCGGCCTTCCTCTGGGAGGAGGAGCCGGTGGTGGACTGGGCGGCGCGCTACCAGGCGTCGCTCGCCCCCCTTCCCCTGGGGCGGCGGTTCGTGGTCCTGCCCTCTCCGGAGATGGAGAACCCCTGGCCGGACCGGACCGCCCTCCGGCTCGTCCCCGGGATGGCCTTCGGGACCGGCGAACACTACACCACCGCCTCCTGCGTGAGGGCCTTCGAGGACCTTCCCGCGAGGCCCCGCAGCGTCCTCGACGTCGGCTGCGGGTCGGGGATTCTCGCTGCCGCCGCCCTCCTCTGCGGCTGCTCGCCCGTGGTGGCCTGCGACACCGACCCCGCCGCCTGCGCCGTGGCCCGGGAGACAGCCCGGGCCAACGCAGCGCCCTTCTCGGTCTTCGTGGGAAGCGCCGGCGGAACCCGGGGTGCCTTCGACTGCGTCTTCGCCAACCTTCTCGCCGAGACCCTCGTGGAGCTTCTTCCCGTCCTGGCGGCGCGCGTGGCATCGGGGGGCGTCCTGATCGGGAGCGGTATCGCCTTCGAACGAGGGGGCGTCGTCCAGGAGGTCTCCTCCGCGCAACCCTTGGAACTTTTCGACAAGCGGACCGACGGGGCGTGGTGGACCTTCGCGTGGCGCCGAAAAGGTCTTTGAAGATGCGGACGTTAGCGGAAACAGCATGAATTATCAATACGATTCGAGAACATGCTGAATGCGTGTGCAACCTCTGCCATCCCTTTGCGGAAGTGGTACTTTGCCCATTATCCACAGTCTTATCCACAGGCTTTTGCACAGCGTGGGTGGAAAAGTGATCGGCCCTCAAACCTAGTGCTCATAAGGGTTTTGTGACCTCCGCGGGTGTAATAAAAACCTCGCGAACCACCTCAGATTCTCCGCCCCCGTGCCGGCGCCGCAATGGTCTCGGAGGGACGACCGCGGGCAAGCTTTGCGGGACGGGCCTTGGAGGGCGCACGGCTGCGCCGGCCCCTTTCGTGATGGGACCTTCGGAGGAGAGTACAACCCGGATTTTGCGGTTGATGGAAGCGAGCTTCGTCAAATACGAGCCAGCCTTGGATCGAAATTTCGAGGCTACGCGCCGAAGCAAAATCCGGGTTGCTCTCGAGCCCAAGGCGCGGGGAGTCTCAAGGGCGGGGGTTCGAGCTTACGAGCACCCGCGCTCGTGCGGTGAACGCCTGGGCCAACGCGATGCCCGCAAAGGATCTCTTCTGGCCCAGGGCGGGGAGGCTCCATCGGGCTTCGCCCGTGGAGCGGGGAGGGAATAGCCCTTCCCGTCGAATAGACGCTTCCTTTCCATCGAGAAGCGATAGCTCTATCGAAGGCACGGAGAATCCAAATGCAAAATGTGGGTAGAATGGCACGGGCGGGGCGTCGGTGCGCCCCGGGGAGGAACCGATGACGATCCCGAGACAACTCGCGGTTGTGGTCCTGGCGCTGGTATTGGGGGGAACGGTCTCTTCGGCGGAGCGGAGGCCGGGCGAGGTGCTCGCCTCCCTGCCGCTGAATCTTGCCACGCCCACGGGGCTCGCCTGGGACGGAAGCTCCCTCTGGGTGGCGGACTACGACACCGCCGCGCTCTACAAGGTGGACCCGGCCACGGGGAGGCGCCTGGAGACGCTCCAGGCCCCCGGCTACGCCCCGCTGGGGCTGACCTGGGACGGAGGACGGCTCTGGTGCCTGGACGCCGCCGAAAAGACCGTCTTCGCGCTGGATCCCAAGACGCGCAGGACCGTCCGCGCCCTCGCCCTGGACACGGACGCCCCCGAGGGGCTCGGCTGGGACGGCGCCGCCCTCTGGGTCGCCGACGCCCGCTCCGGTCTCCTGGTCCGGCTGGACCAGGAGGACGGAACCACCTTCCGGAGCCTGCCCTGTCCCACCGCCGCCTCCCCCCGCAAGGGACAGGAGGTGGGCGTCGCCTGGGACGGGAAGTGGCTCTGGATCGCCGACCGGATGACCGACCGGATCTACCAGGTGGACCCGGAGAGCGGCTGGATCCTCGGCTTCTTCGACTCCCCCGGCCCCTACCCGGCGGGCCTCGCCTGGGACGGGGTCCACCTCTGGTGTGTGGACTACGAGACCCGCACCCTCTACCGGCTCGCGGCCCGGTCCGCCGCCCCCTACGTCACCTACGACCCCAAGCGCGAGCGGGTGGTCTACGAGGAGGCGTGGCGCAACACGGGCCCCGGGACCGTCGAGACCCTCGACGTCTACATCGCGCTCCCCCAGGACCTGCCGAACCAGACCCTCGAGAAGGCGCCCGTCTTCGAGCCCGCTCCCGCCGGCTTCGTCACCGACCAGTGGGGCCAGCGGTTTGCCCACTTTCTCTTCTCGGACGTGAAGGCGGGGGGCGAGGTGGCCGCGCGGATGACGGTGGAGGCGACCGTCAAGCGGGTCCGGTGGTTCATCGCCCCGGCGTCGGTGGGGGGGCTCGGCGAGATCCCAGAAGCCGTCCGCAGGGCCTACCTCGCCGACGCCTCCAAGCTGGCCCTGGGCGACCCCTTCATCCGCGCCGCCTCGAAGGAGGCGGTGGGCGCCGAAACCAACCCTTACTGGATGGCCCAGCGGATCAACCGCTACGTCCAGGACCGGATGCACTACGAGCTGGCTGGCGGCTGGAACGTGGCGCCCGTGGTCCTCAAGCGCGGCTCGGGCTCCTGCTCCGAGTACAGCTTCGTGATGATCGCCCTGTGCCGCGCGGCGGGGCTGCCCGCCCGCTACGCCGGCTCCGTCGTGATCCGGGGCGACGACGCGAGCCGGGACGACGTCTTCCACCGCTGGGTGGAGGTCTACCTTCCCAACTACGGATGGGTCCCCGTGGACCCCTCCGGGGGCGACTCGCCCTCCCCCGAGGAGCAAGCCAAATACTTCGCCGGCCTCGACAACCGCTTCCTCATCACGACGCTGGGGGGCGGGGAGAGCACCTACCTCGGATGGGACTACAACAGCAGCGCCGCCTGGACCGCCGAGGGCCGGGTCAAGCTGATGCAGCGCAAAGCGGGGGAGTGGTTTCCCGTGGGCAAGACCTACGCGCCCCGGGCGGCCGGGGAGCTCGGCGGGCTCACCTGCAAGCCGGGCGGCTGACCGTCGGCCGCGCGGCGCCTCATACCAATTTGCGTCGAAGGAGGCGTTCCGCGCGGATTGGGCCAGCAAGCCGGAAAGTGCCCTACAGCGGGCCGCCCGAAATCATCTTCCGGAGAGATGGCCTGCGAGGCCCAAAAGGCGCGAAGCGCCTTCCAGCCGATTGCTCTACTTCTGGTGTCAAATTGGTATCACTTCCCAAAGAGCCCCTTCAGCTTGTCCTTGAGCCTCTCCTTCAGCTCCGTCTCCGCCCCCTTCTTCAACACCCCGGCGAGGTCCACGGAGATGCTGGGGGAGCCGATGGGGCCCGATACGGTGAGGGGCACCTCCAGCTCGCCGCGGTCGTTCTGGAGCCGGGAGAGCTCCGCGAGGCTGTGGACCATCTCCCGGCTCTTGGCGGGGGTGAAGGTGGCCGTTCCCCGAAGGCCCAGGGTGAGGTCCAGGTTCACGTCCCCCTTGCAGAGGATGGCCATCTCGCCGGCGTTGAGCCGAAGGTCCTCGGTGTGCGCCCGCCCCCCGCCGATGTCGAAATGACCCGTGAGGCTCTGGAACCGCGTGTCCCGTTCGTCCCCGCCGGTGATGCGCAGGGCTTGGTTGATGCGGGCCAGCAGGGGGAAGTTCCGGATCACACCATCCTTCACGTCCACCTCGGCCTGCCCCGCGAGGTTGCGCCGCAGGACGCCGGGCTCGAACCCGGCCCCCCGGACGCCGCCCGAGGCGCGGCCGGTCCCGTAGAGGAAATCCTTGGCGCCCGTGTTGGCGCTGAGGGCCGCGTTCACGTCGAGCCCCTCGAGGGTGGTCCGGATCGTGTAGGCCGTGGGTGTCCGGTTGAGGTTGAGCGCCACGCTGCCCTTCTCGCGCCCCTTGTACGCGGTGAAGGTGAGCGGGTCCAGGGTGACCACGCCCCGCTCCAGCCGGAAGGGGGCCTGGAGCCCCTCCAGGGTGAGGGTGCCGAGCCGGAGCCGCTCGGCCGAGGCGCGGCCCGTGGCGCTTAGCGGCTTGGGCCCCGACGGGACGGCGAGCGCCACCTCCAGGGGGACCTTTCCCTCCACCGAGAGCCCCTCGATGGGGGCCATGCCCAGTATGGCCATGAGCTACGCGAGGTCCCGGTTGTCGAGGGAGCCGGTGGCGAAGCGGAGGACGGCGCCGTCGGAGTCGAACTCCGCCGATCCCGAGACGCGGGTGCGGCCGAGCATCCCCTTGAGCTCCTCGATCGTGGCCCTGCCGCCGGACGAGGCGAGCCTGCCTTCGATGGCGGTCACCCTCGCCACCTCGTGCGAGCCCGAGGCGGAGCGCATCGCGTCGTCCACCAGCCGGAAGGTCCCCTCGCGCAGCCGCACGTCGCGCACCACCGGCGAGGGCCCGGAATCGGGCTCGGCCGGCTTCTTTCCGCCGCCCCCCGGCGAGAAGGGCAGGAGCCAGCGCCCCGCGCGGTCCCGCCGGACGCAGAGGTCGAGCCCCACCAGATCCACCCGGTCCACGACGACCTGCCCCGTGAAGAGGGAGGCGAGGCTGGGGATCACGCGAACCTGACGGATGGCGAGCGACGGTGCGTCGTCCTTCCCGCCGCCCACCCGGATGTCGCGGGCGGAGGCGCCGGGGGCGGGAAGGAGGGTGACGCTCAGGCCGCCCACGGTCACCGGACGTCCCAGGGCGCGGGAGAGCTTCTCCTCCACGACGGGCCGCACCTTTTCGGGGGCCAGGGCGCGTCGCGCGAGCACGCCGACGACGACGAACGCCGCGAGCGTGAGCGCGGCCACCGACGCACAGCCCGCGCCGCCGAAGAGGGCCCACCGCTTCGCGTTCACGCCGGCCTCCTGAAATCCACCGTCCACTTGCGGCCGAGGAGCGACCAGAGGGGCTTGCGCAGCCGCGCCCGGCGCAACGCCCTGCGGATCTCGGGCAGGACCGCCTCCACCGCGTCGCGGCCCCGGGGGATGATCCGCTCGAACTCGGCGAACCCGGCCCAGTGTACGTCCGAAACGTCGGGACGCACCAGCACGTCGGCGAACCGCACCTCGAAGAGTTTGGCCGTCTCCGCCTGGATGGCCGAAGCTCGCAGGCTGATGGCGCTGCCCGTGCGGCTGAAGGTCTGGGAGTCCGCGATGTTGGAGGAGACGTCCACCGCCACCACCACGTCGGCCCCCAGGCGCAGGGCCACCTCCACGGGGACGAGGTTGACGAACCCTCCGTCCACCAGCTCCATCCCGTCCACCACCACCGGCGGGAAGACCCCCGCGATGGCGCTCGAGGCCATCACCGCCGCCCGCAGGGAGCCCTCCGCCAGCACCACCTCGCGCCCCAGCCTCAGGTCGGTGGTGACCACCGCGAGGGGGAGGGGGAGCTGCTCGATCCGCGCGTCCGGGACCACCGCGGCCACGTCGCGCTCGAACTGGGCACCGTCAATGAAGCTCTTCTGGAAAAGGGTGGTGGCGAAGAAGAGGCCCAGCTTGTAGAACCGCCTCACGGTCTGGACGAAGCCCTGGTCCGCGCCGGGGGATGGGGCCATGGTCACCAGGTCCGCGAAGGTGTCCTGCCGGAACTGCGGGGAGGCGCAGAAGGCGGCGATGCGCGCCCGCACGTCGCGCACGTCGCGGTAGGCGCACCAGAGGGCCCCCACCAGCGCCCCGGCGCTCGTGCCCACCACCAGGTCCACGGGGATCTTCTCGCGGGCGAGCACCTCCAGGACGCCGATGTGGGCCATCCCGCGGGCCCCGCCGCCGCCGAGCACCAGGCCCACCGTGGGCCGCAGGGGGTTCCTCACGAGGAGGCCTCCTCCGCGGGCGCGGCCTCCTCAAGCGCCTCCTCGGTGAGTCGGAGGAAGACCTCCTCGAGGGTGCTGTCGGGCTGGCGGGCGAGGGCGCGCAGCTCGTCGAAGCGGCCCTCCGCCACGAGACGCCCGCGGTTGAGGATGCCGATTCGGTGCGCGACGGTCTGCGCCATGTCGAGGGAGTGGGTGGAAAGAAAGACGCAAGTCCCTTGCGCCGCGAGATCCTGGAAGAGGCGCTTCACGTCGCGCGAGGAGCGCGGGTCGAGTCCCACCATCGGCTCATCCACCAGCAGGAGCCGCGGACCGTGGAGGAGGGCCCCCGCGAGCGCCAGCTTCTGGCGCATCCCGTGGGAGAACCCCTCGATCAGGGCGTGGCGCCACTCCGAGAGGCGGAACCGCTCCATGTAGGCTCCCGCGGCCGCCTCCCACCCCGTTAGGCCGTGGACGCTCGCGAGGAACTCCAGGTGCTCCCAGGCGGTGAGCTTCTCGTAGAGGTAGGGGCGGTCCTGGACGTAGGCGAGGACGCGCC
>JAKAIJ010000129.1 GCA_021814355.1 Acidobacteriota bacterium | reverse complement strand
CCTGCGAGAATTTGTGCAGGTCGTGCGGCGTGGGATGCCTTTGCCCCCAGGTTTTGCGGGGGCAAAGGCGCGTCCCGGCGCCGTTGGGCCAGATTCGAGGAAGGCGAGGCGGGCGGCACCGACGTGTACTGGGATGTACTCGGAGCGTGCCGCACGCCGAAGCCTGACGATGAAGATGGTTCGACGCCGCCGGCGCTCGCGTGAAGAGGGGAGAGGGTGTCGTGCCGCACAGGCAGGCCGGGAAGTCCGAAGGGCCTCCGGGCGAGCGAGGCGGCGGGAAGAAAGGGTTGGAAGAGCGCCCTGAGAACGCTCCTGGGCGCAGGAGCAACGGATTGGGACGGCCCGCTGGCCTAGACGCCTTTCGGACCGCCGCCTCCCGCCCGGAGCCGGGCGCTAAAGGCGCACGCCGGCCTGCCCCGCACATGGTCTTCGCTTGCCCGAGAGTAAACGGAATTGCAAGTGTGAACACGCCCTAGCTGATAGCTGAAAGCTAACAACTGATCGCGGACCGCTGAAAGCGGAAAGCTTACAAAAAGGCGGGAGGCCTGCGCCTCCCGCCGGTGGAACCTCGCGTCCCCAGGCGGCGCTACTTGGCGGCCGCCTCGGCCTCCTGGGCCTTCTTGGCTTCCTCGATGATCTTCTGCTGGGTCTGGGAGGGAACCTCCTCGTAGGAGGCGAACTCCATGGAGAAGGAGCCGCGGTCGGCGGTCATGGACTTGAGCGTCGAGGCGTAGGTGAGGAGCTCCGCCAGCGGGACCTGGGCCTTGACCACCTGGCTGTGGCCCTTCTGGGTCATGCCCTGGATGCGGCCGCGGCGGCTGTTGAGGTCGCCCATGACGTCGCCCATGCACTCGTCGGGCACCACCACCTCCAGGTTCATGACGGGATCGAGGAGGGTGGGCCTGCACTTCTCCATGGCCTCCTTGAACCCCATGTGGGCGGCGATCTTGAAGGCCATTTCGGAGGAGTCCACGGGGTGGAACCCGCCGTCGAAGAGCGTGATCCGCAGGTCCACGACGGGGTAGCCCGCGAGGGCGCCGCGGTCGAGGGACTCCACGAGCCCCTTCTCCACCGCCGGGATGAAGTTGCGCGGGACGGAACCGCCGAAGATGTCGTCCTTGAACTCGAACCCGGAGCCGCGGGGAAGCGGCTCCATCTTGATCTGGATGTCGGCGAACTGGCCGTGGCCGCCGGTCTGCTTCTTGTGGCGGGCGTGGACCTCGGCGCGGCCCTTGATGGTCTCCTTGTAGGGGACCTTGGGCTGCTTCAGGACCATCTCGACCCCGTAGCGGCGCTGGACCCGGGCCACCACGATCTCCACGTGCTGGGTCCCCTGGCCGGAGACGAGCTGCTGCTTGGTCTGCGGGTCCCGGCCCACCTTGAAGTTGGGGTCCTCGTCCACCATGCGGGCGAGGGCCGCCGCGATCTTCTCCTCGTCGCCGCGGCTCTTGGGCTCCACCGCGAAGGAGATGGCGGGGATGGGGTACTTCACCGGCTCGAAGACGACCGTCCGCTCCTTGCCGCAGAGGGTGTCTCCGGTGTGGGTCTCCTTGAGCTTCATGATGGCCGCGATGTCGCCCGCCGCCGCCTGCTCGCACTTGACCCGCTCCTTGCCCTTCATGTGGAAGAGGCCCGCCATGCGCTCCGGGGTCCCCGTCCGGGGGTTCTGGAGGTTGGAATCCCCGCCCAGGGTGCCCGAGACCACCTTGAAGACGTTGATGCGGCCCTGGGCGGGGTCGCTGATGGACTTGAAGACGAAGGCCGCGACCGGCGCCGCCGCGTCCGCCGGGACCTCGATCTCGGAGCCGTCGGCGGCCTTGGCCTTCCAGGCGGGACGGTCGGTGGGGGAGGGGGCGAACTCGGCCAGGAAGTTCAGGATGTCGGCCACGCCGATGTTCTTGGAGGCGGCGCAGCAGAGCACGGGGAAGATCTTGTCCTGGGCCACGCCGATCTTCAGCGCCGCGGCGAGCTCCTCCGGGGTGAGGTCGCCGGCCTCGAAGTACTTCTCCATGAGCTTCTCGTCCAGCTCGGCGACGGCCTCCACGAGGGCGGCGCGGGCCTTGGCCGCCTCGTCCCGCTTCTCCGCGGGGATCTCCTTCTCCTCGTAGGCGCCCGAGTCGTCGTGTTTGTAGAGGTGCGCCTTGCCGTGGATGAGGTCAATGACGCCGGTGAACTCCTTCTCCTGTCCCAACGGGAGGCAGACGGGGACGGCAAGGCGGCCGAAGGCCTCGGTGACGCTCGCCATGGCGCGGTCGAAGGAGGCGTTCTCGCGGTCGAGCTTGTTGACGGCCAGCACCCTCGGGACGCCGAACTCCTCGGCGTACTCCCAGCCCTTGGCGGTCATCACCTCGACGCCGGAGACCGCCGAGACGAGCACCACCGCGGAGTCGCTCACGCGGACGGGGCCGCGCGCCTCGGCGATGAAGTTCCCGTAGCCCGGGGTGTCCAGGATGTTCATCTTGAGCTTGTTCCACTCGAGGAATGCGAGGCCCGTGGAGATGGAGAGCTTGCGCTCGATCTCGTCCTCCTCGTAGTCGGTGAAGGCCGTCCCGTCGTCCACGCGCCCGAACCGGCCCACGGACTTGGAGGCGAAGAGCATGGCGGAGGTGAGTGTCGTCTTGCCCGCGCCCCCGTGACCGAGCAGCGCGACGTTGCGGATTTCCTTCGGACCGTAGACCTTCATGTCCCCTCCTCGCCGGGACCCCGTCACCGGCGCGACCAGAAAGACGCAAGCAATCATTCTAGCGGCACGACGGCGCCCGCGTCAAGAAACCAAAGGTCTTGAAAACCAGGAAGATGCGGGGACACACGGGGCGCCCCGGCCCCTTCGCGGGGCGGCGGCGGCCCCCCGCCGGCTTGCGCCTTCGACGGCCGGAAGGTCGCGGGAGCGGGAGGAGGTCTCCCACCTTGCCTTTTGGGCGCGCCGGGGCTAGGCTGGCGGGCATGAAGGTCCTCGCGCTCCTGATGGCCGTGTTCCTCTGGCTGCTGGGCGGCCTCTTCTTCCTGGCCGCGGCGGCGCCCGAGGCCGCCGCGGCGGGGAAGGTCCTCCCCCGGGTCGCCGTGGGGGGACTCCTCGTGGCGTGCGGCACGGTTCTCCTGGTGGCGGGGCTGCGTGTGGGAAGGGGCGCCGCGGCGGGGTCCCCGGGCTCTTTAGACCCGGGAGGCCGCACGGCCCAGGAGCCCCCGGGCGCGCTGGGGCTGAAGGCGCTCACCTGCCCGCACTGCGGCGGCCAGGCCGACGCGGCGACGGTGAAGGTGGGTTCCGAGGGGACCATGACCGTCACCTGCGGCTACTGTCACGCCGTGTACCTGGTGCAGGAGGAACCGAAATGGTGAACGGTTCCACCGGCCGCTGAGTGGCGCCGGTGTTTCCCAGGGGGATTCTCATGGTGCGGCGCGCGCTCCTCTGGCTCCTGGCCGGGCTCCTGCTCCCGCTGGCGGCGGGGGCGCAGCAGTACCGTTTCCAGGTCCTGGAGAACCGGTGCCGGGTGACGGTGAACCCAGACGCCTCGGTGACGCTGCGGTACGCCCTCACCTTCGCCAACCTCGGCCAGCCCATTGACGTCGTGGACGTGGGGATGCCCAGCGGCAACTACGACCTGGGCGGTGTGACGGCGGACCTGGACGGGGCGCTCCTTTCCGACATCCGCCCCTCCGAGTACGTGAAGCCCGGGGTGGAGGTCCACCTGGACTCCCGGGCCATCCCCCCCGGCGGGCGGGGCACGCTCCGCCTCGCGGCCTCGGTCCGGGACCACGTCTTTCCGGACGAAAAGGACCCCAGCTACGCCAGCCTGGAGTTCAGCCCCACCTGGTACGGCTCCGAGTTCACCGAGGGGACGACCCGCCTGGTCTGCGAGTTCCTCCTGCCCGGCGGCGTCGGGCCCGACGAACCGCGCTGGCACGCCGTCCAGGTGACCTCCTCGCGAATCGAAGAGGGCCGGGTCCTTTACGTCTGGGAGGTGGCGCAGGCCTCGCCCTCGAGCCAGTACACCTTCGGCGCCTCCTTCCCCAGGAGGGTCATGCAAAGGGTGGCCGAGACGCCCAAGGAGCCGCGGGTGAACCCCGTGGTGGCCCTCGTGGGCGGCCTTGTGCGCACGGCGGGCGGCTGCATGCCCTGCCTCTTTTTCCTGATCTTTCCCGTCTCCATCCTCTGGGGCGTCTACCAGAACCGCAAGCGCCGGCTCCAGTACCTGCCCGCCACCGTGGGGATGGAGGGGGTGGAGGTGCGCCGCGGCCTCACGGTCCCCGAGGTGGCGGTCCTGCTCCAGGAGCCGGTGGACAAGGTGATGGCCACGGTCCTCTTCGGGATGGTCCGGAAAGGGGTCCTGGCGGTGAAGGGCCGCAACCCGCTCCGGCTCGAGGCGCTGCCCGGCGGCAAGCCGCAGTTCTCCTACGAGGAGGAGTTCGTCCGGGCGGTGAAGGACGACGGCAAGCTGGACGAGGCGGAGGCGGCGCGGGTCCTCACGGACCTCGTGAAGAAGGTCTCCGAGAAGATGAAGGGGTACAGCCGCGCCAAGTCCGTGGCCTATTACCAGGAGATCATGCGACGTGCCTGGGACCAGGTGGGCGCCGAGGACTACGCGCAGGCCTTCGAGTGGCTCCTGCTGGACCGGGAGTTCGGTCCGCGGGCCCGGGAGCGCTACGCGGACCGGCCCATGCCCGTGCCCCTCTGGTGGCCCATGATCTACACGGGCGGCTCCCACCGCGACCAGGACCTCGGAGGCGGCGGCGCTCCGGGAGCGAGCGGCCCCGGCGGCGGCCTCCCCGGCGTCACCTCGGCGGCCAACAGTATCGTCTCCGGCATCGAGGGGTTCGGCCACGACCTGGTGGACAGCGTTCCCGGACTCGCCTCGCGGGTGACCCGCGCCACCAACCCCGTCCCCGTCTCCTCGGGCGGCGGCCATTCGGGCGGCGGCTGCGCGTGCGCCTGTGCCTGCGCCGGATGCGCCTGCGCCTGCGCCGGCGGCGGGCGGTAGGATCGGATCGGAGGGTGACACGATGAAGACCTGGACGCTCGTTGCGGTTCTCTCGCTCGTCGGTTCCGCGGCGGCCCTCCCGCTCCGGGCGGCGGAGCCGGGCGACCGGCGGACCGTCGCCGTGAGCGGCGAGGCCGAGGTAAAGGTGGCCCCGGACCTGGTGGTGCTCAACCTCGGCGTCGAGACCTTCGACAAGGAGCTCGAGGCGGCCAAGCAGGCCAACGACGCGCGGGTCAAGGCGGTCCTGACCGCCGCCAAGGCGGGCGGGGTGGAGGCCAAGGACATCCAGACCGACTACCTCAGCGTGGACCCGCAGTACCGGAGGGACTACAGCCAGTCGGAGTTCCTCGGCTTCCTGATCCGGAAGAACGTCGTGGTGACCCTGCGCGACGTGGCCCGGTTCGAGGCGCTGCTCTCGGCGGTCCTGAAGGCCGGGGCGAACACCGTCCACGGCGTCGAGTTCAAGACCTCGGCGCTGCGCAGATACCGGGACCAGGCCCGCGCCCTCGCGGTGCATGCCGCCTCCGAGAAGGCCAAGGCCCTTGCCGGCGAGCTGGGCCAGCGCGTGGGCCGCCCCCTCACCATCCAGGAGGAGCACTCGGGCTGGTGGTACCCATACAACTCCTGGTGGGGCGGGCGCTGGGGCGGGGCCAGCCAGAACGTGGTCCAGATCGCCGAGGGCGGCCCGTCGGGCGGCGGCGAGGGGAGCGTGGCCCTGGGGCTCATCAGCGTGAGCGCCCGCGTGGCCGTCACCTTTGAATTGACGCCCTGAGCCCCGGCGGGAAGGGGAGCGCCCCATGCGTCTCAAGGAGTGGTTCAGGAAGGTCGAGCCGGTTCCGCGGGGGCTCCACGCCGGGACCCTGGAGTTCGAGGGGGCGTCCCACCGCCTCCACCTGCGCGTGGAGCCGTCGGGCGAGGGCATCCTCACGCTGGACGCCAGCCGCATCCTCCATCTGAACCCGACCGCCGCCGAGGTGGTCTACCACCTCCTGTACGGTTTGGACGAGGCGGGGACGGTGGCCGCCATGGGCCGCCGCTACCGCGGCGTGGCGCGCAGGGCCCTCGAGGCCGACGTGAAGAGCGTCCGGGAGACCGTGCGGGCCCTCTCCATGACCGACCAGCTCTGCCCGCTGAGCGACCTGGGGGTGGAGCTGGTGGAGCCCTATTCGCCCTCGCTCTCGGCGCCGCTGCGCATGGACCTGGCGCTCACCTACCGGTGCCAGAACCGGTGCGGCCACTGCTACAACGAACCGGGGCGCAAGGTGGAGGAGCTGGAGACGGCCTCCTGGCGCGCGATCCTCGACCGGGTGCGCGACGCGGGGATCCCCCACGCGGTCTTCACCGGCGGCGAGCCCACCCTGCGCGACGACCTGCCCGATCTGGTGGCCTACGCCGAGGAGCTCGGCCTGGTGACGGGGCTCAACACCAACGGCCGGCGGCTCGGCGACGCGGCCTACACCGCGCGGCTCAAGGAGGCGGGGCTCGACCACGTCCAGGTCACCCTGGAGTCGGCGGACCCCAACCTCCACAACGCCATGACCCGCTCCGACTCCTACGACGGGACCCTCGCCGGCCTTCGCGCCTGCAAGGCGGCGGGGCTCTACGTCCTCACCAACACCACCCTCACGGGGGCCAACGCCGACGGCATCGAGCAGCTCGTGGACCTGGTGGCCGCCGAGGGGCTCTCCGCCTTCGCGGTGAACGGCATGATTTACTCGGGGAAGGGCCGAACCTCCGGCGTAGAACTGGCCCCCGAGCAGGTGGTGCCCCTCCTCGACGCCCTGGCCCGACGGGCTCGCGAGAAGGGGCTGCGATTCATCTGGTACACCCCCACGCGCTACTGCGAGCTCAACCCCGTGGAGCACGCCCTCGGCGTGAAGCAGTGCACGGCGGCCCGCATCAGCATGGCGGTGGAGCCCGACGGGGCGGTCCTTCCTTGCCAGTCGTGGTACGAGCCCGTCGGGAACATCCTCAAGGACCCCTGGGGGAAAATCTGGAACCATCCCCTCTGCCTCAAGCTCCGCCGGCCCCAGAAGCCGCTCGCCGAGTGCGAGGCCTGCGAGCACCTGAGCCTCTGCGGCGGCGGGTGTCCACTGGAGGCGGACCACCGGAGACTCTACTGCCGGGAGGTGGCCAGCGGCGGGTAAGGTGAGGAAACCGCCGCAGAGCGGGGGGTGTGGGGGACGGGAAGGTCCCCCACGACGGAGGGCCGCTCGCGTGAGGGCAGGGGATGGCAGCGAGCGGAGCGAGCGCCGGAGGGGGCGGGCCGACGCCCCCTCTGGGGAGCGGTCGCGACGCGGCG
>JAKAIJ010000128.1 GCA_021814355.1 Acidobacteriota bacterium | reverse complement strand
CCGGGGCGCCACGACCTCGGTGGAGACCGAGGCGGCCATGGTTTCCGCCACCAGCGAGTCCCTCTACAGCTCGGTGGCCGAGCAGTCGGCGCTGGCGGAGGAGACCGACCAGTACGCCCGGGATTCCGAGCGCTCCATGGCGGAGGTTTCCGAGGCCATGCGCCAGGTGGCCGCGGCCACCCAGGACGTCTCGGCCACCATCCTCCAGATGCAGGCCAACGTGGAGGAGATCGCGGGCACCGCGGAGGTGCTCCGCGACTCCGCGGAGACCTCCGTCTCGTCGGCCAACGAGATCGCCGCCACCGCCGAGCAGGTGCGGGCGGCCGCGGACCAGCTCCAGAGCGGCGGCCAGGACGCGGTGGCCTACCTGACCGAGCTGGACGCCTCGCTGGGGGAGACCCGCGAGGGCTCCGCCGAGCTGACCCGTCTCGCGACCAAGGTGACCGCCCTCGCCGAGGGAGGATTCACCAGCGTGGCGGCGGTGGAGGAGGAGATCATCCGGACCTTGCGGGTCTCGGAGGAGAGCCACCGCTCCCTGGAGGAGCTCCGCGGCTCCATCGAGAACATCGGCAGGATCCTGGACGTCATCCAGGACATCTCCGACCAGACGAACCTCCTCTCCCTCAACGCCTCCATCATCGCCGCCGGGGCGGGGGAGCACGGGCGGGCCTTCGGGGTCGTGGCGGGTCAGATCCGCGAGCTCTCCTCCCGCACCAAGGGCCGCGCTCGGGAGATCCAGCAGGTCGTCGGTTCCATCCAGCGGGGCGGCGCCGAGATCGCGGGCGCCATGACGCGGGTCTTCGGGATGGTGGAGAAGAGCTCCGACCTCTCCCGGGCGGCGGGCGCGTCGCTCCGCTCCATCCTCGAGTCGGCCTCGGCCCAGGAGGAGATGACCCGCCGCATCGCCGGCGCCGCGGACGAGCTCGCGCACGGGGGGCAGTCGGCGAGCCGGACCATGCACCAGATCTTCGAGAGGATCGAGAGCATCTCCCGGTCGGTGGAGGAGCAGGCCCGCTCGACCCAACGGCTCACGGTGGAGGCGGGGCGGGTGCGGGACGTGGTGCTCCAGCTCCGGCACGCCACCGGCGAGCAGGCCCGCGGCGCCCAGATGATCGCCGCCTCCGCGGCCAGCATCACCCAAGACAGCCAGGCCACGGCCGAGACCGTCGGCGCCCAGGCCGGGCGGGCGCGCTCCACCGCCGAGGCCATGCGGGACCTCGCTCGGCGGGCCCAGGCCATCCACGCCTCCTTCGAGGCGCTGGCCCAGGCGTCGTCGCGCCTCCGCCAGAGCGCGGCGGCGCTCGACCGGGAGGTTCGGAACTTCAAGATCCCCGAGGCCTGCCCCGCGGGCGAGGCGGGTCTCGGGGGAACGTGGTAGATGATACGGGGGGCGACGTCCCCCAGAGGAGGTCCAGGCCATGCGTACCTTCCGATTGCTGACCGTCGCCGCGCTCGTCGTCCTGGCCGCGGTGTCCCCCCGCGCTCAGGCGCCCGTCCCGCCCGAGCCGAAGACCACTCCCGCCTCGCAGGAGACCGGCGAGCCCGAGGGGACCCCGCTCCAGTTCCCTCCCCTCAAGATGGACCCGGCCATCTACCAGCAGGACAACGAGCAGCTGAAGGAGCTGGCCCGCCGCATCGAGAGCGGCGCGGCCACCCTGCCAGAACGGCGGGCCTTCTACCGGCTGGACGAGTACCTGACGCCCTTCACCCGCCCCCTCCCGGAGCACTGGCGCCTCGACGCGGCCCTGGCAGAGCGGTGCCTGCGGCCCGAATCGAAGGCCTCCCTGACGGGCCCCGTCTCCCCGCTCGCGACCTACACCTGGGCCAACCTGGGGCCCACCGTCTACCGGGACGGCTGGGGCGGCGGCGACCTCGTCTCGGGCCGCGCCACCGCCCTTTGGGCCGATCCGGCCAACAAGAGCATCGTCCTGCTGGGCACGGCGGACGGCGGGCTCTGGAAGACCACCGACCAGGGCCTTACCTGGACCGCCCTCTTCGACGCCAACGCAAGCATCTCCATCGGTTCCATCGCCGTGGATCCGAACAACAAGCAGGTCCTCTACGTGGGGACGGGCGAGGGCAACTTCAGCGCCGACGGCATCTCCGGCGTCGGCATCTACAAGTCCACCGACGGGGGGACCACCTGGAGCCTCGCCTACGCCGGCACCGCGCCCGCCTGGGCCTACGCCCAGCCCTACCACAACGTGCGCCGGATGGCCGTGGACCCGAGGGACTCCAACAAGGTCTACGCGGCCGTGGACGGCGGCCTGCTCTACTCCGCCAACGCGGGCGCCACCTGGGCCCTCACCACGTGCGGAGCCGCGGCGGGGACGGTCTACGGCACCGACCTCGTCCTGGACTCCGTCACGCCGGCCGTGGGGCAGCCCTCCCTCGTCTACGCGGCCTTCGGGAAGTACAACGGCTCGGCCTCCAACGGCGTCTACCGCTCGGCGGGCGGTGGCGCCGGGCCGTGGACGACCATCAGCGGCGCCGCCAACGGCTTCCCCACGACCAACGTGGGGCGGATCACCCTCCTCCAGGCTCCCTCGGACAAGAAACAGCTCTACTGCCTGATCCAGAGCTCCGCCAGCTACGGAAACCTGGGCGTCTACTACTGCGCCGACGGCACGCTGGCGACGCCGGCCTGGACCCTGAAGAACAGCACCACGAGCTACTGCTCGACCCAGTGCTGGTACGACATGCACGGAACGGTGGACCCCGCCAACCCCGCCAAGGTCTTCTTCGGGGGGCTCGACGACTACGTCTCCACCAACAGCGGCACGCTGATGAGCGCCGTCTCCAACTGGGCCGGGAGCGGGACGGCCTTCTCCCACGCGGACCACCACTTCCTCTTCATGCCGGACTCCACCACGCTGTACGACGCCAACGACGGCGGGTTCTTCGTGGGCACCGTCTCGGGGACCTCGGTCTCCTGGACGAGCCGCAACTCGGGGCTCCCCACGATCCAGCTCTACGGCCTCGCCCAGCACCCCACCGACCCCACGAAATTCCAGGGCGGGCTCCAGGACAACGGGCAGGTCTACACCGACGGCGCCAGTTGGGGCGAGGTGGCGGGGGGCGACGGCGGCTGGTCGGCTTGGGACCAGAGCAACGCCGCCTACGCCTACGAGGAGTACGTCTACGCCAGCATCTACCGGAACAGCAACATGACGGGAAGCCCCACCGCCTGGAGCTGCATCCGCAACTTCGGCGGGTGCGCCGGCTGCGGCACCTGCATCCCCGACAACCAGACCTCCTTCATCGCCGTCTTCTGCCTCGATCCGAACCAGCCGACCACGATGTTCACGGCGAGCAAGTTCGTCTACCGGAACACGGCGGTTCGGACGGGCAGCACCTGGACGGCCATCAGCCCCGACCTGAGCGCGGACGTCTCCAACGGCAGCCGCTCCTACGTCACTTACCTCCACGCGGCGAAGAACAACGGCACGATCGGGACCGTCTACGCGGGGGCCTTCAACGCGACCGCCTCGACCGTGAAGTTCTGGGTGAGCACCAATGCCAACGGGGCCTCGCCCACCTGGACCGACCGCAGCGCGGGGCTCCCGAACCAGCGGGTGAAGAGCATCGTCACCGACCCGGCCAACGCCCTGAAGGTCCTCGTCACCTTCGCGGGGTTCGACGCCAACCGGATCTACATGTCCACCAACGGCGGCGCGGCCTGGACCAACATCTCCGGGACGCTGCCCCAAATTCCCTGCTACTCGGTGGTCCTGGACCCCGCCAACGTGAACACCGCCTACGTGGGGATGGAGATGGGCGTCTATCAGGGGACCAACATCTGGACGGCGACGCCCACGTGGACCAGCGTCACCTCCAACCTCCCGCCCGTGGCGCACTTCCAGCTGGAGTTCAACCCCACCAACGGCAAGCTCCGCTCCGCCACCCACGGCCGTGGTTTTTGGGAGATGACCGTCACCACGGCGCTCCCCAACCCCAAGGAGGACAGCCCCGCGAAAGACATGAGGGCCTCAAAGGGCGCGGGTACCAGCGTGAACGTGACGTATACGAACGGCTGCGGCGCGCAGGACAACACGGTCTACGCGGGCAGCCTGGCCACCCTGCAAACGGGCGTCAGTTGGACGGGCCGGTACTGCAACAAGGGAACAACGGGCTCGCTTAACTTTGACCCCGGCACCAACAGCATTTACTTCGTCGTGGTGGGCAACAACACGAGCGCCGTCGAGGGTTCCTACGGCCAGAACTCGGCGGCCGCGGAGCGCCCAGCGGCGGGCGCGGGCGCGCCGTGCGCCTACACCCAGAACCTCACGGGAACGTGCCCGTGAGGAGGCGGGGAAAACGGGACAAGACCGCGCCGGAGCGGAGCGGCCCCGTCTTCACCGCGCCCCGGCGGTGGGGTATAATCGCGCTGTTCGGGGCGCCGCTCTCGGCCCCCGCCGTTCCGACCTGGAGGTGGAACCGATGAAGAAGCTCGCGCTCGTTCTCGCCGGCGCCCTCGTTCTCTCCGCCGCCGCCGCGGCCCAGGAGAAGGGAGGCGCCCCCAAGCCCCCGGCCAAGGCCACCCCGGGCAAGCCCGCGGCGTCCACGACCAAGCCCGTCGCGGTCCTCGATACCGACCTCGGAAGGATCGTCATCGAGTTCTACCCGGAGAAGGCTCCCAGGCACGTGAAAAACTTCCTCGACCTCTGCAAGTCGGGATTCTACAACGGCACCAAGTTCCATCGGACCATCCCCAACTTCATGATCCAGGGCGGCGACCCCAACACCAAGACCGACAACAAGGCCACCTGGGGCCAGGGCGGCCACATGGGCAAGGATGGAAAGGAGATCAACGTCCCCCACGAGTTCACCGACCTCAAGCACCTGCGCGGGGTCCTCTCCATGGCGCGCGCCTCGGACCCCGACTCGGCCTCGTCCCAGTTCTTCATCTGCGTGGCGGACGTTCCCCAGCTCGACGGCAAGTACAGCGTCTTCGGCCGCGTCGTCGAGGGCATGGAGGTGGTGGACCGGATCGTCAACGCCCCCTCGGGTCCGCGGAGCATGGAGGACCCCGAGGGGAGCCGTCCGGTAAAGCCGGTCTCGGTCAAGAAGGCCTGGGTGGAGAAGCGCCCCGTCGGAGAGGCGCCGGCGGCCGTCTCGCAGCCGGTCCCGGCGAAGTAGCGCGCCGTGGCGTCCGGGCCCCGGCGTCTCCGGGGCGCCGGAGGAGGGAGGGAGCCATGAGGAAGACGATCGCGCGACTGGCCGCGGCGCTGCCGCTGGCCGGGCTGCTGCTGCTGGGGGCCTGCTCGCGGCAGGTGACCATCGCCGTGCCGGTGCCGCTCACGGGGGACCAGGCGGAGCAGGGCAAGGACGTCCTCAACGGGGCGCAGCTCGCCGTGGACGAGTGGAACGCCAGGGGCGGGGTCCTCGGGCGGAAAATCGCGCTGGAGTCCGCCGACGACAAGGGCGAGGAGGAGCGCGCGGCGGCGCTGGCCAAGGAGTGGGGCAACCGGAAGGTGGCCGCGGTCATCGGCCACTACAACTCCTCCTCCACCCTGGCCGCCATGGAGGTCTACTACGAGAAGCGCACCCTCATGATCACGCCGAGCTCCACCAACGCCGACGTGACCGAGAGGGGGTACCCCACCATCTTCCGGGTCTGCGGCCGCGACGACCAGCAGGCCCAGGTGGCCGCCGCCTACGTGGCGAAGTACTTCCCCGACGCCAAGGTGGCGCTGCTGCACGACAAGTCCCCCTACGGCCAGGAGCTGGCCAACCAGTTCCTGCGCGACTACCAGACGCTGACCAAGAAGGAGTCGGTCTACTACGGCGGCTTCGACCGCTCCACCGCGGAATTCGCCCCCATCGTGGCCAAGCTCAAGGAGGCCGCGCCGACGGTGGTCTACTTCGGGGGGCTTTTTCCCCAGGGCTCTGGACTGGCAAAGGCCCTGCGCGAGGGCGGGGTCAACGCCACCTTCATGAGCGGGGACGGCTGTTTCGACGCGGCGTTCCTCAAGGGGGCGGGCGCGGCGGGGGAGGGGGCCCTCTGCACCTTCTTCCCGGACATCGAGGGGCTCGCCTCGGCGAAGGCCGAGGTGGCCGCCTACAGGGCCAAGTTCGGCGTGGCGCCAGGCCCCTATTCCCTGTTCGCCTATGTGGCCGCCGACCTGGCGCTCCAGGGGATCGCCAAAGCGGGGACCGCCGACGCCGTCCCCGTGGCCCGGGCGCTCCACTCGGGCGAATTCCAGACCCCGCTGGGGACGTTCGGCTTCAACGAGAAGGGGGACCCGGTCCACACCTCCTACGTCGTCTGGAAGGTGCAGGGGGGGAAGTTCGTCCCGGTGGACATGAACGCCCCGGCCCCCGCGCCCGCCCAATAGCGGCCTCTTTCCCCCTCTCCGGCCTGAGACGGCCCTGACCTGAGAGGCCCTCAGGCGTGCCTGCTTCGCCGTGGAAGTTGGCACGCCATCCTCGCGTCTTCGCGCATCTTCTGCACCCAGGCCGGCGGGCAAAGCGTCCTAGCAAGCGGCTGAGAAGCTCGCATGGGCCTACCGGGAGTTTCTCGGCAGCCTGCTAGTGTGGCGAGTTGGAAATTCGTGGAGAAATGCGGCTCGCCACACTGCGGGTGGGGGGGCCGGGGGAGGCGTCGCCACGCCTCCCCCGGTAGGGCCCGCGGGGAGGGCAGACGGCTTGCGCGGCCACAGGCCGCACGAAGCAAGCCGCATGGCCTTCCCCGCGAAGTGTCCCGAGGCGGCCCCATCGCCTGCGAACTTCCGGCTCGGGACACTAGAGCCCCCGCGGGGCCGGCCCCAGGGCCAAGCCGGCGCGTAGCGGGTTGGGGTTTGCAGATGCGGTAAAGGCGGTTTTACGCCCGGAGCAGCGGGCCGTACTCCTTGAGCCAGTCGCGGTACTTGTCGAAGAAGGGGCAGTGGCGGGAGACGAGCGCCCAGAAGCGCTCCGAGTGGTCGGCGTGCTTCAGGTGGCAGAGCTCGTGGATGACCACGTAATCCAGCACGCCCGGGGGGGCCAGCAGGAGCCGCCAGTTGAAGTTGAGGCCCCCCTGCGAGCTGCACGAGCCCCAGCGGCTCTTCTGGTTCCTCACCGTGATCTTCTTGGGCTTGAGCCCTAGCCGGCCGGCGAAGTAGGCCACGCGGCGGCTCACCACCACCTCGGCCCGCTGGCGGTACCAGGTCTCGAGCACCTCGCCGACGGGGGTCATGGCGTCGGGCAGGCGGACGATGAACTCGCCGCGCGAGAACTTCACGGCGGGGCCGGGGCAGGGGACGCTCTGGACCCGCAGGCCCATGATCCGCCCGCGGTACATGAGGGTGCGGCTCTTGCC
>JAKAIJ010000127.1 GCA_021814355.1 Acidobacteriota bacterium | reverse complement strand
AGGAGGTGGCCCTCGGCCTCGCCGGCCGAAGGGAGGTGGAGCTCCACCTCTGCGCCAGCGAGGCGCCCGAGCTGGCGCTCGGCTACCTGCGCGACGCCCCGGCGCTGGCGGCCAAGCCGCTGGCCATGCGGGCCGGACGCCGGGCCCTCTACGCCAGGTTGCTGGGGCTCACGGAGCGCGTGGACGCCTCGTCGGGGCTGGGCGCCCTGCCGTGGCGCGCCGCGCGCAAGCCCCTCCACCTTCTCTGCCGCGCCCTCGACCCGCTCGACGACCGGGCGGTCCGGGCCGCCGACCTCTACCACTCGCCCTTTTTCGCTCTCCCCGCCCGGGTCCGGCGCGCCGCGCGGCTCGCGCGCTTCCTGACGGTCTACGACCTGATCCCCGTCAAGTTCCCCCACTACTTCGCCTTCGGGGAGGACGCGGTGGTGCGCCGCGCCCTCGCCAGCCTGGGCCCCGAGGATTGGGCGCTCTGCATCTCCGAGCACACCCGCCGGGACCTGCTCGACCACCGGAGGGACCTGGACCCGGCCCGCGTCCTGGTGACCCCGCTGGCGGCGGCCCCGCACTTCCACCCCTGCGACCACCCCGGGGTGATGAAGCGGGTCCGCGAGCGCTACGGCCTGCCGCGGGAGCCCTACCTGCTGAGCCTCTGCACCCTCGAGCCGCGCAAGAACATCGAGGCCGCCGTGCGCGCCTTCGCGCGCCTCGCCCACGGCGGCGAGTTCGCAGGTCTCTCGCTGGTCCTCGTCGGGACGCGCGGGTGGAAGTTCGACGGCATCTTCGAGAGCATCGGGGGGCTCCGGGAGCTGCGCGACCGCGTGGTCGTGACGGGGTACGTGGCCGACTCCGACCTCTCCGCCATCTACACGGGGGCGCGGATGTTCGTCTATCCCTCCCACTACGAGGGGTTCGGCCTGCCCGTGCTGGAGGCCATGCAGTGCGGCGTGCCGGTGGTCTGCTCGGACGCCTCCTCGCTCCCCGAGGTGGCGGGCGACGCGGCGCTCCTGGTCCCGCCCACCGACGAGGAGGCCCTCTGCGGCGCGCTCCTGAGGCTCCACCGCGACGACGCGCTACGGGCGGAGCTCTCGCGCAGGGCGCTGGCCCGCGCGGCCACCTTCAGCTGGGAGAAAACCGCCGAAGCCACGGTGGCGGCCTACCGGAGGGCGCTCGCGGAATGAGGCTGCTGGTGGACGGCCTCATCTACGAGTTCCAGGCGGGAGGCGGCATCGGCCGCCTCTTCGCGGAGGCGCTGCCCCGCGCCTGCGCGCTCGATCCGGACCTCCGCGTGACCCTGCTCACGACGGGCCGCCTGCGCTCCCCGCTCCCCGCCCATCCCCGCATCGAGGTCGAAAAGCTCGGGCGGGCCGCCGACTACGCCCGGCTCCTCGGCCCCGGCCGGCTGCCCTGGGGGCGCGTCCCGGCGCGGGTCCGGGCGGGGGCCCTCGACCGCGCGGTGCGCCGGCGCGGCGGGGACCTCTGGCACTCGACCTACTACACCCAGCCCCCCTCCTGGCGCGGCCCGAGCCTCGTGATCGTCTACGACCTCATCCACGAGCGCTACCCCGAGCTCTTCCCCCTCGACCGCGATTTCATCCCGCAGAAGGCGCGCGCCATCCGGGAGGCGACCCACGTGGCCTGCATCTCCGAGAGCGCGCGGCGCGACGTGCTCGAGCGCTACGGCCTGCCCGAGGCACGCACCTCGGTGCTCTACCTGGCGGGCGGCGTCCCGCCCGCGGAGGCCCCGGCGCGGCGCGAGCCCAGGCCCTACCTGCTCTACGTGGGAATGCGGCTCGCCTACAAAAACTTCGGCGGCCTGCTGGAGGCCTACGCGGGGTGGGAGCACGCCGCGGAGGTGGACCTGCTCTGCGCCGGCGGTCCGCCCGGCTGGTCCCGCGACGAGGCGGCGCGGATCGCCCGCCTCGGTCTTGCGGGGCGCGTGCGCCACGCGGGGCGGGTCTCCGACGCCGAGCTGGCCGCGCTGTACCGCGGCGCCGCCTGCTTCGTCTACCCCTCGCTCTACGAGGGGTTCGGCCTGCCCGTGCTGGAGGCCTACGGCTGCGGGACCCCCGTGGCCCTCTCGCGGACCTCCTCCCTGCCCGAGGTGGGCGGCGAATGGGGGTTCTACTTCGACCCGCGGGACGCCGCCGACCTGCGCCGCGCCCTCTCGCGGGCCGTGGATGAGGCGCCGCGGGAGCGCGCGGCGCGCGCCGAGTCGGCCCGGGCGTGGGCCGCCGCCTTCACCTGGGACCGCACCGCGCGGGCGCTCCTCGACCTCTACCGGAGGCTCGCGTGAAGCCCGTCTCCGTCTCGGTCCTCATCGTCACCCGCAACCGCGCCGGGGCGCTGGCCCAGAGCGCCCTGCCGCCCCTCGCGCGCCAGACCTCTCCGCCGCTGGAGGTCCTGGTCTGGGACGCCAGCGACGGGGAGCGGAGCCGCGAGGCGGTTTCCGCCTTCGCCGCCGCGCACCCCGGACTGGCCCTGCGGTATCGCCGGGCGCCGCGGGCGGGCTCCTCCAGCCAGCGCAACGACGCCGTGGCAGAGCTCCGGGGCGACGTGGTCCTCTTTCTGGACGACGACGCCGAGCTCGCGGACGACGGTCTCGAGGCGCTCTCGGAGGCCTTCGCCGACCCCGAGGTGGCGGGCGCGGGGCTTTCCATCCGCCTCACCCCCGCCGCGCGGGCCCTCCACGCGGGGCGATCCCGCGCCGAGCTCCTCTTCCGGCGCCTCTTCCTTCTTCCGGCGCCCGCCGCGCGCCCCTCCTGCCTCGCCTCCGGGTGGAACCGCTACACCCTGGAGCCCTACGCCGGCGCGGCCGAGTGGCTCTGCTCCTGCTGCGCCGCCTTCCGCCACGGGCTCTTCGCAGACCACCGGTTCGACGAATCACTCCAGCGGTTCGGCGGCTACGCCTACGCCGAGGACGTCCTTTTCAGCCAGCGGCTTTTCCGGGAGGGGCGGCGGCTGGTCCTCGCGCCGCGCGGCTCCGTGTACCACGACCAGGCCGGGGGCGGCCGGCTCGACACCGCCGGAGCCTACGCCGCGAGGATCTACAACCACTTTGTCCTCTGGCGCGAAGCCACCTTTCCCTTCCTCCCCTGGTCCTTTATCGCCTACGCGTGGAGCGCCACCGGATTCGGCGCCTTTCTCCTGCTCACGGGGCTCCTCAAGGCCGACGGCGCGCGGCTCAAGGGGCTCGCCCTCGGCGCCGGCGCCGTCCTCGACGACCTGTTGCGCGGAAAGGGGCTCTGATGGCCGCCCCGAAGGTCTCGGTCGTCACCATCTGCCGCAACAACCCGGGGGTGCGGCGCACCCTCGAGAGCGTGTCGGCCCAGAACTACCCGAACCTGGAGTACGTGGTGGTGGACGGGGCCTCCACCGACGGGACCCTCGAGACGGTGAAGTCCTTCGGCGACCGGGTGGACCGGCTGGTGAGCGAGCCGGACGCGGGCATCGGCGACGCCATGAACAAGGGGGTGCGCCTGGCCACGGGGGACCTCGTGATCCACATGCACGCCGGCGACGTCTTTTGCGACGCGGAGGTGGTGTCGAAGGCGGCGGCGGACTACGCGGAGCGCCGCTGGCGCTGGGCCGTGGGCGGCTCCGAGTGGGTCCGCGAGGACGGGACCGCCGCGGGGGTTCAACATCCCGGGGCCTTCTCTTACCGCCGCCTGCGCCTGCTCAACTTCATCCCGCACCAGGCGGCCTTCCTTGAGCGCTCGCTCCTGGCGGAGTACGGCGGGTTCGACGTCCGCTACCGCATCGCCATGGACTACCACCTCTGGCTCCGGCTGGGCCGCAGCGTGGCCCCGGCGTCGCTCCCCTTCCTCGTGGTGCGGTTCCTTCTGGGCGGCGCCTCGAGCCGCTACGACGAAACCCTGGCGGAGGAGCGCCGCGCCCTGCGCGAGGTCCCCTACGGCTCGCCCCTCTGGCGCTCCTGGGAGTGGGTCTTCACGCGCGGCCGCCCGCTGGCGCGGGCGCTGGCGCCCCGGGGGTTGGCGAGGGCCCTGCGGCGGGCGGTTTACCCCGAGGGGAAGTACCCGGGGGCGTGATAAGGTATCTGCATTCGGGAGGACGCCCGGCCCTTGAAACCAAATCCCCACATCGGCATCGTGGTCCTCCACCGGGGAAACCCCGACGCCTCCGCGGAGGCCCGCGCCTCCGCCGGGCCCGCCGGCCACAGGGACGGCGGCGCGTGGGTGGTGATGGGCCTCGAGCACGAGGGCGACCGCCCACCCCTCGCGGCGGCCTTCGGCGCCGGGAACGCCGTCGTGCACCCCGCGGCCCGGCCCGGTCTCGCGGCCCTCTGCAACCTCGGAATCGTCCGGGCGCTGCGCGCCGGGTCGGACTACGTGCTGCTCCTCGACGCCGCCTGCCGTCTGGAGGAGGGCGCCCTCTCCCCCCTGCTCATCGCCCTGGAGGCCCAGCGCCAGGCGGGCGCCGCCTGTCCGGCCCTCCTCGAGGAGCGCGGCGAGGTGATGCTGGCCTGCGGCGGACGCATCGGCCGATGGACCGGGCGCATCCGGCCCCGCCTGTGCGGCGCCGGCGCCTCCGATCCCGACGCGATGCAGTGGGAGGAGGTAGACTTCGCCCCGGCCTCGTGCGTCCTTCTAAAGCGGGAGTTCCTCGAGGACGCGGGGCTCTACCACGAGGCCTACGGCTCCTACGGCTTCGAAGCCGAGCTGGGCCGCCGGGCCCGCACCGAATACTGGAGAACCCTCGCCCTGCCCCACAGCCGCGTCCGCTGCACGCCGCGGGAGCCTTCCTGCGACGACCCCCGCAGAGAGGCCTTCGAGCGCGCCCGTAACCCGTTCTGGCTCCAGCGGGCCTGGGGCGTACCCGGCCGGCGCCTGCTTCTCCTGCCGTGGAACGTGACCTGGCACTGGCCCGCGGCCTTCGCGGCGCACCTCTTCACGGGCCGCTTCCGCGCCGCGGGCGCCGTGGTTCACGGCTCCCTGCAGGGCCTCTTCGGGAAGGGCTTCGCCGCGGGGGGCCACCTGGCCGTGCCCATCCACGGCCGCAAGATCCCCCTGGCCGTTCCCGCCGTCTCCCGCGCCAAGGCCATGTACTTGCTATAGCGAAGCCCGGGCGGCGCGTCCGGGAGATCGCGGAGGGTACGCGGCGGCCGGCCGGGAACCGGCCGTTTTTGTTCCCCCGGAAAGGGCAAGGCCCTCGCCTTCGGGCGGAGGAGAACCGCGCAGAGTTTCTCGGGGAGCCGGGAAGGAAATCCCCGGCGGAGGCCGGAGGTGAGCGTTCGACGCGTTCAAGCGCCGCGGTTTCGGGACGGCGGTTCCGGTCCCGAGCCGGTTTCGGACCGGCGTTTGCGCCGAACGCCGAACCGCCCGGCCTCGAGCCGAGCGTCGCCTCGTCCGAAGACCCCGCGCCGCGGATCAAGCGGGCGTGCCAAAGCGATCGTCCCAGAGGAACCCTTCCGAAGGGGAGTCCCCGGGTCCCATTCGGACCCGGTAAGGGACGATCCCCAGCCGCACCCCTCCTTCCGGCGCCGCCGGGAAATCCACCACTTTTCCACAACTCCAGACGGGTGCGGATTTGCGGGAGATGGGAGGCCAGAACCCCGTGAAAAGATTGCTAAAACCGCGTATATTGGGTATACTAATTTTTTCCGAAGTAAGGGCGGAGTCCGCCTCCGCAAAACTCAAAATTATGAGAATAATTGTAATTCATAAGATAAGTGCGCGGCGGGCGTCGCGGCTTCGCCGGCGCCCCGCCGGAGAGGGGCAGATCGCACGCCCGCCGGCGCGGTTCCGCCAGGGCGTTGGCCAAGGGAGGGCGGCGGCGTTTTTCGCCGGGAGCGTTTCTCCCGCCGGGCTCCAGGAGGGGCGGGCCTCGTGAAGGGGATCATTCTCGCGGGCGGGTCGGGGACGCGCCTCTATCCGCTGACGACGGCGGTGAGCAAGCAGCTCATGCCGGTCTACGACAAGCCCATGATCTACTACCCGCTCTCCACGCTCATGCTGGCGGGGCTGCGGGAGATTCTCGTCATCTCGACGCCCCACGACCTGCCGCTCTTCCGGCGGCAGCTCGGCGACGGCAGCCAGTGGGGAATCCGGCTCGAGTACGCGGCGCAGCCCGAGCCGGGCGGCCTCGCCCAGGCCTTCCTCCTTGGCGAGGGGTTCATCCGGGGCCACCACGCGTGCCTCATCCTGGGGGACAACATCTTCCACGGCGCGGGCCTCACGAGCACCCTGGAGGCCGCCGCCCGCAAGCAGACGGGGGCCACCATCTTCGCCTACTACGTGAAGGACCCCGAGCGCTACGGGGTGGTGGAGTTCGACGACGGGGGAAGGGCCATCTCCATCGAGGAGAAGCCCCCGCACCCGCGCTCCAACTACGCCGTGCCGGGGCTCTACTTTTACGACGAGAAGGTGGCGGAGCGGGCGAAGAGCCTCGCGCCCTCCGCCCGGGGCGAGCTGGAGATCGCGGACCTCAACCGCCTCTACCTCGAACGGGGCGAGCTGAGGGTTCGAATCCTGGGCCGCGGCAACGCCTGGCTCGACACGGGGACCCACGAGGCGCTCCACCAGGCCGCCAGCTTCGTCCAGGCGGTGGAGGAGCGCCAGGGCCTGATGATCGGCTGCGTGGAGGAGGTGGCCATGCGCCGCGGCTGGATTGACGCGGAACAGGTGCGCCGCCTGGCGGAGCCCATGGCCCGGAGCGGCTACGGCCGGTACCTGCTGGGCCTGCTCGACCACCCGATTCCTTTCGTATAAGGGCCTATCCGTAAAATAAGGCATGGTCGCGACGGAGGCCAGCCGCGATGAAGGGACCAGACCACCGGGGGAACTCAGGCGCGCCGCCCGCGCCCTGGGATGGGGCGCAAGACGCGGTGAGGAAGGCAGGGTGGGGCCCTGGCGACGAGCCGCAACGCAGCGAACCGCCCAGGGCGCGGCGGCCCTCCGGGTTGCCGCTGGGCCGGGCGTCTTCGTTGTCGGCCCTCGTCTGCGTGCCGTCCCGCACGCCTGCCTCGGGCCTTCTCGAATCCATCCCGGCCCAGCGGGCAACGCACCGGGAGCCCCTCGGCGGCCTGGCCCCGGGCAAGGAAGCGAGCGAAGGGCGATGTTGGAGACCATCGGATGAGCGAGCTGACGCGGCCAGGCGCGCGGATGGCCCCGGCCCGCCCTGGCCCGGAAGGGCCGTTTCGAAGGACGGCGCCGGTCCAGGCGTCCTTCGCACGGCTGCTGGTCCTCGAAGCTCCATGGGTTCGCTTCTCGGGCCGCATCCGTATGTTCGGACCCCTCCGGGCGCTCGCGGCGGGCGTCGCATGGCTTTGTTGGCCTCCCTCGAAAGGCGCTTCGCACAGCCTTACTTCGGTCGGCCGCCCGGGG
>JAKAIJ010000126.1 GCA_021814355.1 Acidobacteriota bacterium | reverse complement strand
TTCCGATCTAAGCTCTCCAAGCGCCACGGCGACGTCTCCGTGGACGCATTCCGGAGCCGGGGCTTTCTGGCCGAGGCGGTGGACAACGGCCTGGCCCTCCTGGGGTGGAGCGACGCCGAGGGACGCGAGGTCTTCTCGCTGGACGAGATGGCCGGACGCTTCGACCTGGATCGGGTGAACAAGGCCGCGGCGGTGTTCGACGGGGCCAAGTTCCGCCACCTCAATCGGGAACACCTGAAGACCCGTTCGGACGCCGAAATCCTGGAGGCCTGCCGGCTCTACCTGGAGCGCGCCGGGCGCCTGCCCCGGGGGCCGTGGCCCGAACCGGTGAGGGCCTGGGGGCTCGCCCTCGTGCCTCTGCTGCGCGACCGCGTGGAGGTGCTGGAGGACGCCGCGGCCGCCACGGACCCGCTCTTCCTCTTTGCGCCGGAGGCCATGGACGAGGCCGCGCGGGCGGTCCTCGCCGAGTCCGGGGCGGCGGAGGTGGTCCGCGCCTTCGCGCGCGGCGCCGCGGCGATGGACCTCGCGGCGCCGGGAGCCTACCGGGAGCTGGTGGGGGCGCTGAAGAGCGAACTGAAGGTGAAGGGGAAGGCGCTCTTCCACCCCATCCGGGTGGCGCTGACGGCCGCCGCCTCGGGGCCCGAGCTCGAGACGCTCGTGCCCCTCCTGGCCGCGGGCAGCCGGCTCGCCCTGCCCACGCCCGTGGTCGGCCCCGCCGAGCGCGCCGCCCGCGTTGCCGCGCTGCTCCCTTAAGGCTTGTTCACAGTAACGGGCGAATAGCGGATGAGCGCCCTGCTGCACCTCCCTCAAACGGGCGCCAGATCCGCCGAAGCTGGAATCGCTTGCGAGCGAAGCGGAGCAAGCGGCGTCCCGGCGCCGGCGGGCGAGGCGGCCGGCACCGGCTCGTACTGGGATGTACGTGGAGCGTGCCAGACGCCGACGCCTGACAAAGTAATTAAGTAATATGGTCCGGCGCCGCCGACGCTCGCGTAAAGAGGGGGGGAGGGTGTCGTGCCGCACGGGCAGGCCGGGAAGCCCGAGGGGCCTCCGGGCGCCCAAGGCGCGTGCCGGCCTGCTCCCGCATGGCTCTTCGCTTGCCCTGGGACATGGTGACAAGGTTGCAAGTGCGAACAGGCCCTAGCTCTCCGACCGGAGGGACTTCAACTCGACCAGCGAGTAGAGCGTCCCCCGCCACACCACTCCGCCGTCACGCAGCACCGTCGCCATGGAGGCGAGGCCGGTCCCCACGAAGAACGCCATCGCGAAGGGATAGGCCAGGCCCGACCAGGCCGGCAGGCCATGGCGGGGCGCGTGGACGGCGGAGCCGAGGGCCAGCAGGAGAGCCGCGGCGAGGTAGACCCACCGGGCCGGACCGACGGGGAGCAGCGGGGCGAGAAAGGGGAAGACCTGGGTGAGGAGGGTTCCCGCCGCGGCGGCCAGTTGGAGCCCCGCGCGGTACTCCACGAGGGCGAAGCTGTTCTTGAGCAGCCCGCGGGCCATGGAGCACAGGTCGGGATACCAGGCCACCGAGACGAACCCCCGGCCCAGCGCCAGCTCCTGCCGCGCTCCCGAGCGCTTCAGCAGCCGTCCGAGCCGCACGTCGTCGTCGGGCCGCATGCGGATGGGGCCGTGCCCCCCCGCGGCCCGGTACGCCGAGGCCCGCACCAGGTTGAACGCGCCCAGCCCCACGGAGCAAGCGCTTTGGGGGTCCCGCGCCTTCCAGGGCCTTAGGTAGGCGGCGAAGACGAAGGCGAAGACTCCGAGAACCCCTCTCAGCGGCAGCGTGCGGGCGACCAGCTCCGGCGAGACGGCCAAGTGGTCAAGCCGGCGCTCGGCGGCGAACGCCATGGCGTTGCGGAGCGCGTCGGGGGCGAAATGGACGTCCGCGTCGGTAAAGAGGAGAAACTCCCCCCGGGCGGCGTCCGCGCCCGCCTGGAGGGCGTGGTTTTTGCCCATCCAGCCCGGCGGGAGGCCGGTTACGTGCAGGACCCGCAGGCCTCCGCGGTCCCGGGCCATCCGGTCCAGGATCTCCCCCGTCCCGTCGCTGGACCGGTCGTCCACCACCAGCACCTCGAGGCCGGGGTAGTCCTGCGCCAGGACGGAGGACAGGGCGGGGCCGATCTGGCCCGCCTCGTTCCTCGCCGGAATGACCACCGAGAGGGAGGGCGCCTCGGAATCGGAGAGGGGGGGTGAATCCCGCAGGTGGCGCACCGTGCGGGCTCCCGCCAGCACGGTCGCGCAGAGGCCCGCCGCGAGCAGAAAGTTCAAAAAGGCGAGGACCAGGAAAAGGATTTCGATCCCGGACACGCGCGCTCCTCCCCTCGGGACGGGACGCGTCCGCCGCGCTCAGCCCTTCAGAGCCGCCAGCGCCCTGGTGTAGTTAGGTTCCTGAGCGATTTCGGGCACCTGCTCGGTGTAGAGCACCCGGTCATGCTCGTCGAGAATTACCACCGCGCGGGAGAGCAGTCCCGCGAGGGGCCCGTCGGCGATCCTCACGCCGTAGTCCTCGCCGAACCTGCGGTTCCGGATCTCGCTCAGGGCCACCACGTCGGCGATCCCCTCCACCTCGCAGAACCGCTGCTGGGCGAAGGGGAGGTCGCAGGAGACGGTGAGCAGGACGGCGTTGGGAACCTCCGCCGCCATCTCGTTGAAGTGGCGCGCGGAATGGGCGCAGACCCGCGTGTCGAGGCTCGGTACGATGTTGAGCAGCTTGCGCTTGCCCGCGAAGTCCCGCAGCGAGACGTCCGAGAGGTCGCCCCGGGTCAGAAGGAACTCGGGCGCCAGGCTCCCGACGGCGGGCAGGCTTCCGACCGTGTGGATGGGGTTCCCCTTGAAGGTGATGGTGGCCATGGCTCCTCCCTCCCCCGGCCGGAGCCGCCCCCTGCGAGGCCGTCCGCCGGGCCGCGGCTATCGTGGCGAGTCCGCCAGGCGCCAGGCGGCGCCGAGCGCGATGCGGCCGGCGGCCTCGATGGTCTTGGGCGTGACCCACCAGACGGTGTCCTCCGGCGTATGGTACCCGTGGTGGCTCCCGCCCGAGCCGAAGAGGCTCACGGCGTGCACGCCCAGGTCGAAGAAGGGGGCGTGGTCGGCCCGGGCCTCCCCCGAGAGTCTGCCGGGCTTGAGGACGGCTCCGGGCGCAACGGCGTCCCGCGCCGCCTCCAGCGCCGCCTGGATCTCGGGGAAGTTCTGCCCCCCGGCCACGTACAGCCCCGTCCCGGCGCCCACCATGTCCATGTTGAGCACCGCGACGCACCGCGCGAGCCCGGCGGGCGGATGGCGGGCGAACCAGTCCGCGCCCAAGAGGCCCAGCTCCTCCCCCCCGAACCAGACGAAGGCGATGGTGCGCCGCGGGCGCGGGCGGACGGCGGCCGCGGCCCGCGCCGCCTCGAGGAGCGCCGCCGAGCCGGAGGCGTTGTCGTCCGCCCCCGGGTTGAGGGCGGGCCAGTCGCCGATGTGGTCCAGGTGGGCGCCCACCGCCACGTACTCGCCCGCGAGGCTCCGGTCGGAACCGGGGAGGAGCGCCACCACGTTCACGCCTTGCCCGTCCCGCGGCGGCCGGGCCCTTACGGCGAAGTGGAGCGTGCGCCCCGTGGGAAAGGAGGCCGTCCCGCCCCGCTCCATCACGCGCCGGATCTCGTCGGTCTTCACCTTCGGGGACGAGTCGAGCAGCGCATCCGCGACGACCTCGCTGACCATGGCCTCGGGGATGCCCCGGGCGATCTTCTCGTTGGCGCTCAGGACCGGGCTGTCCACCAGGAGGAAGGCGGCGGCCCCGCGCTCGGCGGCGTTGCGGGTGCGGGCGAGGGTGGTGTGGTAGTCCTTCCACTCCCCGGTGCGCGGCTCGCCACGCAGAACCATGACGATCTTGCCCCTCACGTCGAGGCCCGCGTAGTCGTCGCGGCCCTGGTCCGGCGCCGTGATGCCGAAGCCGGCGAAGATCACCTCGGCGGTCACCTCTCCGGTGGCGGAGCTGAGCATGGGCATGTAGTCCTTGCCGAGAACCAGCGGCTGGGGCGCTCCCGCGGCGTCGCCCCCTGCGGGCAGCAGCTCGAGGAAGGCCGACTCGATCCCGGCGGCGGTGACGGGAAAGGGCTGGAGGTAGCCGGGAAAGCCGGAGGGGGGCGCGAGCCCCGCTTTACGGGCCTCTTCGGCCATCCAGAGAGCCGCTTTGCGGTGACCCTCGGTCCCGGTGAGTCTGCCGGCGAACTCGGGGGAGGAGAGCCGCTCCACCGTGGCGATGGCCGATCCCGCCGTGATGGCGCGGGCCGCCCGGTCGGCCCCGGTGGGGTCCGCCGCAACGGCCGCCAGGGCGAGGGCCGCCGCGCTGAAGACCGTCAGGAGCCGTCTGGTCATCGAACCCTCCTCGCGCTGCCCCGAGTATACGCCGGCCCACAAGAACGCCGGCGGCGGCCTCAGGTGATCCTGCTGCCCGGCGGGACCTCCTCGAGGAACTGGAGGAGGACCGGTTCGCCCTCCAGGTTCCCGGCCATGATCATGCCGTTGGACTCCACGCCCATGAGCTTTGCAGGCTGGAGGTTGCAGACGAAGGGGCAGGTCTTGCCCGTCAACTGCTCGGGCGCGTACTTTTTGCCGATTCCCGCCACGATTTGGCGGCGCTCCGTGCCGAAATCCACGATCAGGCGCACGAGCTTGTTGCTCTTGGGGACGCGCTCCGCCTCGAGGATCCTGCCGGCCCGGAGCTCCACGCGGCGGAACTCGTCTATGGAGAGCTTTGCCGGCTCCCCGGGGGGATCCGCGGGGGCGGCCGCGGGAGCCTGGGGCGGCGCCGGTTGCCGTTCGGGCTTTTTCTCGTCTTCCATCGTTCCCTCTTTTCCGCCGTTTCGCCGAGTCGCCGTTCCGCCCTCCCGGATTCTTCCGAAGTACTCTCTCTTGTCCACCCTGGGAAAGAGCCCCGCGAGCTTCGCGGCCCTTCCGGAGGGACGGTCCTCCCAGCGGGCGTTCACGAAATCGGTGGGGCCGAACCCCAGCGCGTCCTGAATGCGGCGCGCCGCCCCGGGCATGGCGGGCTCCAGGGCCAGCGCCGCGAGGCGCAGCGAGCGGGCCGCCTCCGATAGGGCGTCGAGGGCCTCGGGCGTGCCCGCTCTCTTCCAGGGCTCGCGCTCCACCAGGAACTTGTTGAGATCCGACAGGAGGGCCCAGAGCGCCTCCAGGGCCTCGCGCGGCGCGAAGAGCCCCTGGGCCGCGTGGTAGGCATCGAGGGCCTCGAAGGTGCGCGCCCGCAGGCTCCCGTCGCCCCGGCCCACCCGGCCTCCGGCCTGGCTTTCCAGAAGGTTCGAGAGGCGCGAGGCAAGGTTGCCCAGGTCGTTGGCCAGGTCGGCGTTGAACCGGTCGAGAAAGGCCTCGTCGCTGAAGGAGCCGTCGGTGCCGATGGGCTTCTCGCGCAACAGGAAATAGCGCACCGCGTCGGCGCCGAACTCCTCGAGGTAGGGCCGCGGGTCCACGATGTTCCCGAAGCTCTTGCTCATTTTCGAGGCGTCCTTCATCCACCAGCCGTGGCCGAAGACGTGCCGGGGCAGCGGGAGCCCGGCGCTCATCAGGAAGGCCGGCCAGTAGACGGCGTGGAACCGGAGGATGTCCTTGCCGATGAGGTGGAGGTCGGCGGGCCAGTAGGTCCGGTACCGCGCCTCCTCCTCCGAGCCGAAGCCCAGGGCGCTGACGTAGTTGGAGAGGGCGTCCAGCCAGACGTAGAGAACGTGCCCGGGATCGCCGGGGAAGGGGATGCCCCAGGTGATGGAGCTGCGCGAGATGGAGAGGTCCTTGAGCCCGGACTCCACGAAGGAGCGCACCTCGTTCATCCGGCTCTCGGGCAGGACGAAGTCGGGCCTCTCGGCGTAGAGCTTCAGGAGCGGCTCCTGGTACTTCGAGAGGCGGAAGAAGTAGGACTCCTCCTCCAGCACCGCCACGGGGTGGCCGAAGTCGGGGCACTTCCCGTCCCTCAGGTCCTTCTCGAGGAAGAAGGCCTCGCACCCCGCGCAGTAGGGCCCCTGGTAGCTCGCCTTGTAGACGTCGCCCGCCTCCTGGAGGCGCTTGAGAACCGCGAGCACGCCGCGCTCGTGGCGCTCCTCGGTGGTGCGGATGAAGTCGTCGTGGGTGATGCCCAGCCGCCTCCACAGCTCGTGGTAGCGCTCCACCACCCGGTCCGCGAGCTGCCGCGGCGTGACGCCCTCTTTCGCGGCGGATTTCTCCACTTTCTGGCCATGCTCGTCGGTGCCCGTCAGGAAGTAGGTGGCGTCGCCCTTCAGCCGGTGGTAGCGGGCGAAGAAATCGGCGCACACGGTGCAGTACGCGTGGCCGATGTGCGGATAGTCGTTGACGTAGTAGATGGGGGTCGTGATGTAGAAACGGGGCATGGCTCCCTCTCCGGGGCGCGTCGTGGATTCCGCGGGCCGGGCTCAGGGGTGGCCGTGGGCGGGCGCGGGGGCGGACTCGGCCCCGTCGCGGGCGGCCCGGGACTCATCGGCGTTCCTTGCCGCGTACTCCCGGGAGGCCGAACGCACGCAGGCCGCGTAGACCAGCGAAATCCCCGCCAGCCAGATTGCGCCGTTCGGGGTCCGTTCCCGCAGCGCGAAGGCCAGGACGAGACCCAGCGCTCCGAGGACGAGCCCGAGCCAGAAGGCCAGGCGGTCCGCAATCCGGGCCTCGCCGAGGTACCCCACCCGTGTGCACTGCTCGAAAATGGGACACTCCGCGCACTCGCGGAACTTCTGCGCGTCCACCTTGCTCAGTCCGAAGCACTCCTTCATCATGGCGGACACCTCGCAGGAAAAGCGAGTATACCACCCGCCGCAGCCGCGCGGAAACGCCCGGCGGGTCCGGGCGATGCTAGCAGGCGGCTGAGAAATTCGCATGGGCCTACGGGAGTTCTTCAGCAGCCTGCTAGCGCGGCCCGCGGGTCAGGCGCTGCTCGAGGCGCGCCGTCTCCTCGAGCCCGCGCTGGTGGAGCGATTGGAGGGCCTGGAGGTGCGCCTGGAAGGTCTGGAGGTCCTCGGGGTACCGGAAGAGGATCGCGCCGTCCTTCACCTCGTAGCCCCCGCGCACTTGGAGGAAGGTCACCGTCCCCTCGCCCTCCGCGAGGTAGTCCCGGATCAGGGCGAGGTAGGCGCTCAATTGGGGCATGACGGCGTCCCGCCCCTCGCGGAACCCGCGCAGGAACCCGTCCCGCGCCGGGACGGGCAGCGTGCTCGTGGAGATCCGCGTCTCCGCGAGGTCCATGGCGCTGCGGATCCCCGACTCGAAGTCGGCCACCGCCTGCTGCGCCTCCTGCAGCCGTCGCCGGGCCTCGGTGAGGCCCCAGGAGGTCCCCATGTTCTCCGCCTTGAG
>JAKAIJ010000125.1 GCA_021814355.1 Acidobacteriota bacterium | reverse complement strand
GCCAAGCGGACCGCGCGGCGGCGCCGGGAACGGTGTGGAGGGGACATGTGGATCGGTGAGATGAAAGCCATCCAGATCATCCGGGCTCTCGAGGTGCTGGACTCCCGCGGGAACCCGACGGTGGAGGCGAGCGTCCTGCTCTCGGACGGGACCCTCGCCCGGGCGTCGGTGCCCTCAGGGGCTTCCACGGGCGAGGCCGAGGCGGTGGAGCTGCGGGACGGGGACTCCGGGCGCTATCTCGGTCGGGGCGTGCTCCGCGCGGTGCAGAACGTGAACGGTACCATCTCCGAGCACCTTGGAGGGCGGGACGCCCACGACCAGCGGGGAATAGACCTGACGCTGCTCCGCCTGGACGGAACCGACAACAAGGCCGGCCTCGGGGCCAACGCGACCCTCGCCGTCTCCGAGGCGGTGGCCCGCGCGGCGGCCCTCTCCATGAAGATGCCGCTCTACCGCTATCTCGGCGGCGCCTTCGCCCACCGGCTTCCCGTCCCCATGATGAACGTGCTCAACGGGGGGGCCCACGCGGATAACAACGTGGACGTCCAGGAGTTCATGATCGTCCCTTTGGGGGCCCAGAGCCTGCGGGACGCCCTCCGGATGGGGGCCGAGACCTACCACGCCCTGAAGGGGCTCCTGAAGGACAAGAAGCTCGCCACGGCCATCGGAGACGAGGGCGGCTTCGCGCCGAACCTGACCAGCGACGAGCAGGCCCTCGGGCTGCTGGTGGACGCCGTCGCCCAGGCGGGGTACAAGCCCGGGCAGGACCTCTTCCTCGCTCTGGACGTGGCCGCCAGCAACGCCTGGGACGAGCGGTCGGGCCGATACAAGATCGGGTCGGAGCGCACCGCGGCCGACCTGGTGCGGCTGTACGACGGCTGGCTTTCCCGATATCCGATCCTCTCCATCGAGGACGGGGTCGGCGAGCACGACCACGACGGCTGGAGGGCGCTCACCGAGACGCTCGGCAAGAAGGTCCAGCTGGTGGCGGACGACTACGTGGTCACCAACCCGGCCCTTATCCGGCGGGCCGTGGCAGACCACCTCGCCAACGCGGTGCTCGTCAAGCCCAACCAGATCGGAACGGTTACCGAGACGCTGGAGGCGGTGGAACTCACCAAGCGCGCCGGCTACGGGGTGGTCATCAGCCACCGCTCCGGCGAAACCGAGGACAGCTTCATCGCCGACCTGGCGGTGGCCACCAACGCGGACTTCATCAAGACCGGCGCGCCGTGCCGCATGGACCGGGTGGCCAAGTACAACCAGCTGCTGAGGATCGAGGAGGAGCTCGAGGGCGCCGCGGACTACGCCGGGCCCGCCGTCGCCGAGCGCCTCGGCCTGGGCGTCTAGCCGCCGCCGGGCTCGCCGCCCGAGGGCCACATGGCAGGGACGAGAGGTGCCAAGCCGCGCTTCGCCAACACCCGCCTCGGGTGGTTCGCCGTGGCCGTCCTGTGGCTGTTCATGGGCGCCCTCATCGTCTGGGGAAAGGGCGGTCTTCTGGACTACCTCCAGGCCCGGGCGCAGATTCGCGCCCTCCAGGCCGAGGTGCAATCCCTAGAGGAGGGAAACGCCGCCCTGAAGGCCGACATCCAGCGCCTAAGAACCCATCCCGAGGCCTACGAGGCAGAGGCCAGGGAGCGACTCCTGATGAAGAGGCCGGGCGAGGTAATCCTCTACCTTCCGGAGGGCCGTCTCCCTCGGGAGCCCGTCCGTGGAACGTCCGGCGTTTCGGGAGAGGGGCCGTCTGAGGGCGACGCGCGGCAGACTCCTCCCCCCAATCCGCCCGTCCCCCCGAAGAGGCCATGAGGTGCCGGGGGGCAAAGCTCCTCGACCTCCTCTTTCCCGCGGGGCCGTGCTCCCTCTGCGGAAATCCTACGGGATGGGGCCCCGCGACGGGTCTCTGCCGCGCCTGCTGGGGGCGGCGGAAGCGGCTGGGAGGGGCCCGGTGCCCCACCTGCGGCAAGCCCCTCCCCGCCGTCGAGGGCCAGGAGGACCACGCCTGCGGGGCGTGTCTCGCCGACCCGCCCGCCTTCGAGGCCCACGCCAGTCCCTATGCCTACGCGGGTCCCGTGCGGCAACTGGTCCTGATGTACAAGGAACAGCGCCGCTACCCGCTGGCCGGGCTGCTGGGGCGGGCGCTCGCCCGGGAGGTGCGGCGGCGGTGGCTCGGCTGGGCTCCCGACGGAGTGGTGGCGGTGCCGGGACCGCTCCTGCGCCGCGTGGTCCGTGGGTTCGAGCCCGCGGGCCTGGTGGCCCGCGAGGCGGCGCGGGCGCTCCGGGTTCCCCTGCTCGAGGGGCTGCGACTGAGAAGGACTCCTAAGCCTCAGAAGGGGCTCACGGTGGCGAGGCGGCGCGAAAACGTCCGCAGCGCCTTCCTCGGCGACCCCCGGCTGCTGAAGGGAAAAACCGTTCTCCTGGTGGACGACGTGACGACCACGGGGGCCACGCTCCGCGAGGGGGCGAGGGCGCTGGTGAGGGCGGGCGCCACGGTGCGGACGGCTACCTTCGCCATGACCCTGAAGCGCGAGCCGGACTTCTACGGGGCGGCCGCGCCCGGGGAGGAGGGGCAGGGCGTAGCGGAATCTGACGTAAAGCGCCCCATGGGGGCGCCGCGGAGGAGGACCCTGTGACGACGATCCTGTACCTGCTGCTCATCGGCCTGCTGGCCGGAATCCTCTCGGGGCTCTTCGGCATCGGGGGGGGGCTCATCATTGTGCCCGGCCTCGTCTACATCCTGGGCTTCACCATGCACAAGGCCACGGGGACGAGCCTCGCGGTCCTCCTCCCACCCATCGGGATCGTGGCGGTGATGACCTATTACCGGCAAGGAAACGTGGACCTGAAGGCCGCCGCCCTCATCGCGGCCGCCCTGGTGGTGGGGGCGTGGCTCGGCTCCCTCCTGGCGCACCGGCTCACGGGGCCGGCGCTGCGCATGGCCTTCGGGCTCTTCGTCGTGGGGATGGGGGTCTACCTGGTGTACGGGGCCGCCCGGCGGCTCGGCTGGTTCTGATCGCCGGTCGGCGCTCCTCGAGAGGGTTCGCCGACCCGGGCACAGCGAGCGGCGGCATTGGCGTGGAGCGGGCCCTGAGCGGCAAAAAACGGGCCGGGCGGAGATAAGGGGAAATCCATGGAGTTCAAGTCCAAAGCGTCGTTTCTGGGTCTGCCGCTGGTCCATGTGGCCTTCGGCCTCCGCGACGAGGTGCCGGGTAAGAAGGGCGTGGCGCGGGGCTGGATCGCCGTGGGAGACGTGGCCTGCGGAGTTCTCGTGGCCGTGGGCGGCGTGGCCACGGGCGGAGTCGCCATCGGCGGGGCGTCGCTCGGCGTGGTGGGCCTCGGGGGGCTGGCCGTTGCTGGGGTCGCCGCGGGAGGCCTCGCCGCGGGGATTCTAGCCCTCGGGGGATGCGCTCTGGGCTATCTGTCGCTGGGGGGGCTCGCGGTGGCGTGGCAGGGGGCCCTCGGCGGGGCGGCGGTCGCGCACGAGTACGCTCTCGGCGGGGCTGCCTTCGGAGCCCACGCCAACGACGCGGCCGCCCGGGCGTTCTTCACGGGCCACCCGTTCTTCGAGGTGGGCCAGCTCCTCATGGCCCACAGCCGGTGGCTTCTGCTGCTGACCGTCCTTCCCGCGCTCCTGCCCTGGCTGAAGCGCGGGCGGGAAGAGGGGCGAAGAGATCTGTGAACCCGGGCGGTGCCCGGAGCCGTCGCGAGGACAAGGCAGGCGTGCGGGCAACGGTCGTATCCTCCCCTCCGCGGGCGCACGGAGGGGCCGCAGGTTTAAGAGAGCTGGGCGCCTCTTCCCCGGTGACCCTCGCGGGCGGCCGCCGCGCGTAAGTTCGCGGACCCCCGCGAGCTTTCGCGCACGCTCGCCACCGCCCCTTGCTCTCTTCCTGGAAATATAGCAACATGAGGCTCTCGGAGGGGCCCCGGTTCGTCGCCGGGGCCTTGTGCTGATGGAGCTGTCCCGCATTCGGAACTTCTCAATCGTCGCCCACATTGACCACGGGAAGACGACGCTCGGAGACCGCCTGCTCGAGGCGACCCACGCCGTCCCCGACCGCGAGATGGTCGCCCAGTTCTTGGACGGAATGGAGCTGGAGCGCGAGCGGGGGATCACCATCAAGGCTCACTCCGTGACCCTCCACTACACCGCCGCCGACGGGCTGGAGTACCAGCTCAACCTCATCGACACCCCGGGCCACGTGGACTTCAACTACGAGGTCTCCAGGGCGCTCGCGGCCTGCGAGGGGGCGCTGCTCGTGGTGGACGCCAGCCAGGGGGTGGAGGCCCAGACCCTCGCCAACGCCTATCTCGCGGTGGACCAGGGGCTCGAGATCATCCCGGTCGTCAACAAGATTGACCTTCCCTCCGCCCAGCCCGACAAGGCCGTGGAGGAGATCGAGGACGTGGTGGGGCTCGACGCCTCGGGCGCCATCCTAGCCTCGGCCAAGGAGCGGATCGGCATCGGCGAGATCCTCGAGGCGATAGTCACCCGGCTCCCGCCGCCCGCGGGGGACCGCGAGGCCCCGCTCAAGGCCATGATCTTCGACTCCTGGTACGACGCCTACCGGGGCGTGGTCATGCTGGTGCGGGTCATGGCCGGACGGCTGCGGGTCGGGGACCGGGCGCGCTTCATGGCCACGGACCGGGATCACGAGATCGAGAGCCTGGGCCGCTTCACCCCGAAGCCGGTTCCGCTGGACCGCCTGGAGGCGGGAGAGGTGGGATTCGTCATCGCCGGCATCAAGGAGGTCTCCGAGGTCTCCATCGGCGACACCCTCACCCTCGCCAACCGCCCCGCGGACGAGCCGTTCCCGGGGTTCAGGCAGGTCAAGCCCATGGTCTTCGCGGGGCTCTATCCCGTGGACCCCAACGACTATCCCGACCTGCGCGAGGCCATGGAGAAGCTGAGGCTCAACGACTCCTCGTTCCTCTTCGAGCCCGAAACGAGCGAGGCGCTGGGGTTCGGGTTCCGGACCGGCTTCCTGGGCTTCCTCCACATGGAGATCATCCAGGAGCGGCTCGAGCGCGAGTTCAACCTCGACCTCATCACCACTGCCCCCAACGTGCGTTACCAGGTGCTCACGAAGGGGGGTGAGCTCGTGGACCTGGCGAACCCGAGCCAGCTCCCGCCGGTTCTCGAGATCGAGGAGATCCGGGAGCCCTACGCCACGGTGACCGTCCTCACCCGCGGCGAGTACGTGGGGAACATCCTGCGGCTCTTCGAAGAGCGGAGGGGGACGCAGAAGGAGTTCCACTACGCCAGCAAGGAGACGGTCCTGCTGCGCTACGAGATGCCGCTGAGCGAGATCGTGGTGGACTTCTACGACCGGCTCAAATCGCTCTCCCGCGGCTACGCCTCCATGGACTACCACCTCGAGGAGTACCGCCCCGGCGACCTCGTCAAGCTGGACATCCTGGTGAACGGAAAGGCGGTGGACGCCCTCTCGTTCATCGTCCACCGGGATTCGGCGGAAGGGAAGGGGCGCCTTCTGGCTTCGCGGATGAAGGAGGTCATCCCGCGCCAGCTCTTCGAGGTGGTCATCCAGGCGGCCATCGGCTCCAAGATCATCAGCCGGACCGTGGTGCGCCCCCTGCGCAAGGACGTCCTCGCCAAGTGCTACGGAGGCGACATCACCCGCAAGCGCAAGCTCCTCGAGAAGCAGAAGGAGGGGAAAAAGCGCATGAAGCAGGTGGGCGACGTGGCCATCCCGCAGGAGGCCTTTCTCTCCATCCTCCGGATCCACGGCGAGGAGGAGTAGCGCCTCCGGAAGCGGCGGCGGCGTCCGCCGGACGGCTTCCAAAAAGAGAGAGGGCCGGGCAGACGCCCGGCCCTCGACGCGTTTCCACTGCGCTCTATTGGCCGCAGGTGTTTCCGAGGACCTTGGTGGTGGTGCCGCACTGGCCCGAGGAGCCGCCCGTGCCGGGCCCGGTGCGCTCGTTGGGGCCGCTGTTGAGACCCCACGAGCCCTCGTTGTTGCCCGTGGTATCCGATTCCACCATGACCCACCAAAGGAACTTCTGAGTGGCCGGGTCAACGGTGGGGACGGAGGTCCAGCTGAGCGGCGAGGCGGTGATGGGGTTGCCTCCGCTGAGGCAGACCGAGCCGGTAAGTCCGTAGGCGCCGGTGTAGGCGGCGGGGAGCTGGTTCGCGTAACCGTAGAGGACCTTGTACCGGTCCGTGCCGGACTTGCAGGTGGTGTCCCAGGCGAGGTTGATGGTGCTCCCGTCCGAGACGCCCTTGGTGGCGGTCATGGGGGTCTTGCCGCCGGCGCCGGAGGGGACGACGGGCGGGCCGGGCGTGGCCGTGGTGCAGGTCTGGGGCAGATCGTAGGTGACCTGCACGTCGTCCACGAACCAGCCGACGTTGTTGGTAAGGGCGTCGGTGTAGCCGTTGAAGGCGATGACGATCTGGCCCGGGAACGTCGTGTTGCCGGCCGCGGTGTCGGCGGCGCTGGCGCCGAAGGTTCCCCAGCACGCCTCGTCGAGGTTCACGATGGTGTTGATCATGGTGGACTGCGTGCCGGCCCACATGGTGCGGGTGCTGGTGCCGTAGGTGAGGGTAACGGTGGGCGGGTTCTGGATGTAGGCGCCGATAATGGTGGGAGGGATGTAGTAGAGGCTCACGGCGTCCTTGGAGAGCCGGATGAAGCAGCCGTCGCCCGCGCTGCCGGTGTACGAAAAGTTGTAGCGATGCCAGAAAGAGAGGCGCACGTTGGTGGCCGCCGCGGGGATGGCCACGGCCTTGTAGAAGAGGCTGTTCACGCTCGAGGCGTAGTTGGCCGTGCAGGACGGGCCGCCGCCCCAGCGGAAGATCCTCGTGCCGCTCTGGGTGGGCGAGCAGGCCTGCATACCCCTCACGTCCGCGAGGCTGCCGCAGGGCGCGACGGGGCAGGAGGCGGTCCACTGGCCGAGGCCGGTGCCGGTCTCGAAGTTGTCGAAGAACCCGACGACGTTGCCCAGGGGTCCCGGCGTTCCGCTCTTGGTAACGGTGTTGCCGTCCTCGATAGCGGCCGCCGTGTCGTAGGCTCGGATGATGTAGTAATAGGTAGTGCCGAAGACGAGCGTGTCGGTGTCCGTGTACGTGGTGCCGGTTACCCCAGAGGCGATGCGGTTTCCGGCGCCGGGGGTGAAGGGGCTCGTCGTGCTGCGGTAGATGCTGTAGGTAAGCGGGCCGGCGCAGTTGGCCGTGCCGGCGCTCCAGGCGAGGGTGAGGCCGCAGGTGGCCCCCGCCGGGTTGCTGACCCCCGTGATGCCCGCGAAGGTGGGCGCAAGGGTGCAGGGCCCCGTGGCGGTGATGGAGGCGCAGGCGGACCGGTAGGACTGGCAGGCGCCCGTCACCCCCATGACCGTGTAGGAGTACACGGTTCCGCCGCTCACCGCGGCGTCCACCCAAGAT
>JAKAIJ010000124.1 GCA_021814355.1 Acidobacteriota bacterium | reverse complement strand
CATCCAGGGCGAGGCGGGCGTCGTGGTGCCCCCCGAGGGCTTCCTCAAGGCCGCCTTCGACGTGTGCAAGAAGAACAACGTCCTCTTTATCGCCGACGAGGTCCAGACGGGCTTCTGCCGCACGGGCCGCTGGTTCGCCTGCGACTACGAGGCCGTGAAACCCGACGTCATGGTCCTGGGCAAGGCTCTGGGCGGCGGCATGTACCCCGTCTCGGCCATCGTGGCGGACGACGCGGTGATGAGCGTGTTCCACCCCGGCGACCACGGCTCCACCTTCGGTGGGAACCCCCTCGCCGCGGCCGTGGCGAAGGCCGCCCTCGAGGTCCTGCGGGACGAGAAGCTCGACAAGCGCGCGGCCGAGCTGGGCGGGTACTTCATGCAGCGACTGAGAGACCTTCGGAGCCCCCACGTGGAACAGGTCCGCGGCAAGGGACTCCTCGTCGGGGTGCGCATCAAAGACGCCTCCGGCAAGGCCCGCCCCTTCTGCGAGAAGCTCATGGCCCGCGGAATCCTCGCCAAGGATACCCACGAGCAGGTCATCCGCTTCGCCCCGGCCCTCGTCATCACGAGGGAAGAGGTGGACTGGGCCGTGGAGACCATCGGCGCAGCGCTCCAGTAGCGCGAGGGACATCGGTCGTGCCGGGGGGCCGCCCGCGGGCGGCCCTCTCCCGTTGAGCGGGACGCGGGGAACACATGGAAACGAAGCGGGAGGGGGCCGGGCTGGTCGCCTACGGATCGCTGATCGCCGTGACGGCGATCTGGGGGGCGAGCTTCGTCTGGGTCAAGGAGACGGTGGCGGTCTACCCCGTCTTCCCCTTCCTGGCGCTCCGGTTCACCCTCGGCGGCCTGCTCGTGGGGGCGCTGCTGGGACGGAGAATGGCCGGCCTGACGCGCGGAGCCGCCCTGGGGGGATTCTGGATGGGGCTGGCCCTCTTCGGCGGATACGCCCTCCAGACCCTCGGCCTGCGTTACACCACCGCCGCCCACTCGGGGTTCATCACCGGCCTCTTCGTCGTCTTCACCCCTCTCTTCGAGGCGGCGCTCACCCGCCGTCCGCCCCGCGCGCTCACAGCGGCGGGGGTGACCCTGGCCTCCGGGGGGCTCGCCCTCCTCGCTTGGCAGGACGGCTGGGGCTCGTTCAACGCGGGCGACCTCTTGAGCGTCGGCTGCGCGGCGGTCTACGCCGTCCACCTTCTCGTGACCTCGCGCATGTCGCGGCGGTTCGAGACGGCTCCCCTCGTGGCGGCCCAGCTCGCCACCGTGGCGGCCCTCTCCTGGCTTGCCTCCCTGCCCGGCGGCGGGGCGCCCTGGCCCGTCCCCGTGGCCGCACTTTGGGGGATCGGAGTCACAGCCGTCTTCGCCACGGCCCTCGCCTACTTCGTCCAAACCGCCTTCCAGAGACGTGTGCCGCCGATCCAGACGGCCCTCATCTTCACGCTCGAGCCGGTCTTCGCCGGGCTCTTCGCGGTGCTGCTCGGCGGCGAGGCGCTGGGCTGGAACGGGGTACTCGGCGGGGCGCTCATCGTGGCGGGGATGCTGGCGGGCGAGGCGGGACAGCGGCGGAACGCTCCTCCCGCAGCGCCCGTAGGCGGATGAGAGCCCCCGGCGGCTCGGGCAAAAGGAGGACCCTTGCATTGCTCCCGGGAAGTGTGGTTTGATTTCTGGCCTGGAGGTCGCGCGCCGGACCCATCCCGGGCGGCCCGCGGCAGCGGGGAGAGCCGCGCGGCTTGGCGGCGAGGGGAATCGGCGCCGGAGGCGCAAGGCGCCGCCGGCCATCCGGCGGGAACATCTTCGGGACAACCCGGTCCAACAGGGTGGGAGCGAGTCGTCGGGTCATGCGGTTCCACCGGACCTTTCGGAGGCCAACGATCATGAATGCGGGCCAGAACCCAAGCAGACAGAGCGCAGGGACGGCGGCGCGCGGGCTGGCGGTGGCCGCCGCCCTGCTCGTGGCCGTCGGCTGCACCTCCCTCAGCGAACACATGGCGATGAAGGACGCCGCCAACGCTTACAAGGCCGGCAACTTCCAGATCGCGGCGGACAACTGGAAGCGCGCCCTCGACCTGAACCCCAACCGGGCCGAGAACTGGAAGCGCCTGGCCTTCTGCTACTGGAGCCTCATCGAGCCGGGCTCCAAGCAGCCGAAGGACCAGGAGCTGACCCAGAAGGCCCTCGACGCGTTCCAGCGCTACATGCAGATCGTCGGCAAGGACGACGCCATCCAAGATTACATCATCAATCTCTACATCAACCAAGACCGCCTCAACGACGGCATCAAATACTACGAGGGGCTCCTGAAGGAGAACCCCAGCGACGCCCGCATCCTCTACACCCTCAGCGTGATGTACGGCAAGACCGGCAACTTCGAGAAGGCCCTCTACTACTCGGAGAAAAAGGCCGCCCTCTCCCAGAACGACGCCGCGGGCTACCTCTTCCTCGGCGCCCTCTGCTGGGAGCGCTCCAACTCCAAGCAGGACCCGCCCGAGTACCGCGCGAAGCTCGTGGATAAGGGCTTCGCCTCCCTGGACAAGGCCCTCGCCATTGACCCCATGAGTTTCGAGAGCCACGTCTACAAGAACCTCCTCTACCGCCAGCGGCAGGACCTCTGCAAGCTTGCGGCCGAGGACGAGAGGGACCGCCGCAGGAAGAAGGATCTCCTGGACCAGGCGGATGACTTCCTCAAGAAGGCCAACGAGGAGCGCGACAAGGCTCTAGAGATCCGCAAGGCCAAGCAGGCCGGACCCGCCGCGGCGCCCGCCGCGCCGGCGTCCAACTGACCGAGGTGCGCCATGTTCGATGACTCCCTGGTCGAGACGAAAAAAGAGAAGATGTCGGCGCGGCGCGTGGCCATGCTCCCCGTGGCGGCCTTCCTGCACGTGGTGCTGATCTCGGGCATCGCCATCTACAACATCTACGCGGCCGACGTGATCGAGCCTCCGCCGATCATGGTCTCCTTCTTCTCCGCGGCCGCGCCGCCACCGCCGCCGCCCCCCCCGCCTCCGCCTCCGCCGCCGAAGGTTGCCGCGCCGAAGGTGGAGGCTCCCGCCCCCATGGACCCGACCAAGCTTGTGACCCCCACCGTCATCCCCGAGAAGATCCCCCCGCCGGTCGTGGCGGGCGGCGGTGAGGGAGGTGGAGGCGTCGAGGGGGGCGTCGAGGGCGGGATCGAGGGCGGCGTCCTGGGAGGCGTGCTCGGGGGAACCGGGGCGGCGAACAAGATTATGCCCATGGGCTCCACCACGCCGCTCAAGCCGGTCCGCCAGGTGCAACCCGTCTTCCCCCCGGCGGCTCAGGCCATGGGCCTCCAGGGCGTGGTCGTGTGCGAGCTCATCATTGACGAGAACGGCGACGTGGAGAACGCCCGCGTCATCAAGAGCGACAACGTCATTTTCAACGAGGCGGCCCTCGAGGCCGTGCGCAAGTGGAAGTTCACCAAGCCCCTCACCTCGGGCGGCGAGGCGGTGAGGACGTTCTGGATCGTCCGGATCGAATTCAAAACGCGTTAGGGTTCAGGGCCGAGGCAAGCGAGGAAAGGAGCGAACGATGGATCTCTCCATTATGGGACTCTGGAACGCGATGGGTTTCTTGGCACGGGCGGTGGTTATCGTCCTGCTGATCATGTCCCTCATCAGCATCTGGGTGTTCATTGACCGTTTCATCCTGTTCCTGTCGGCGAAGAAGCAGTCGCTGGCCTTCATCGGCAAGGTGGGGCCCCTGCTCAAGGCCAGCAAGCTGGAAGACTGCGTCCGCCTCGCCGAGACCAACAAGAACAGCCACATCGCGAAGGTCTTCAAAGCCGCCCTGCTCGAGTTCAAGGCCGAAACCGAGAGCACGAACTACAACGTGATCGAGGCCTCCAAGCGGGCCATCGAGCGCGCCGCCGTGAAGACCGGGACCGAGATGCGCCGCGGCCTCAACATGCTGGCCACCATCGGCGCCACGGCCCCCTTCGTCGGCCTCTTCGGCACCGTCGTCGGGATCATCAACGCGTTCGAAGGCATGAAAAAGACCGGCTCGGGCGGGATCGGCGCCGTGGCGGGCGGCATCGCCGAGGCCCTGGTTACCACCGCCATCGGCCTCTTCGTCGCCATCCCGGCGGTCTGGTTCTTCAACTACTTCGTGAACAAGGCCGACCTCTTCCAGATTGAGATGGGGAACGCCTCCTCCGAGCTCATGGACCACTTCCTGAAGGTCACGGGCCGCGAGGAGTAGGGGCAGCCAGGAGGCACCCATGAGCATGAACGTAGGCGGCAATTCGGCGGTCAGCGATATTAACGTGACGCCCTTCTGCGACGTCTGCCTGGTGCTGCTCATCATCTTCATGGTGGTGACCCCCCTGCTGCAGAAGGGCGTTCCGGTCGAGCTACCGCAGTCCCGGAACCCGCAGGCCCAGTCGGAGGCCGACAAGGAGACCAGCATCATCCTGGCGGTGACCATGGACAAGAACGTCGTCCACTACTACTTCGGCGACAAGGACCGCCCGCTCGAGGCCCTCCGCGAGGACCTCAGCGAGGCGTTCCAGCGGCGCCCGGACCGCCGCGTCTTCCTCAAGGGCTACCGGAACATCGAGTTCGTCGAAGTGAAGCGGATGTTGAAGGTCGTGCAGGACGTCGGCTTCAAGCAGATCGGCCTGCTCAGCCAGCACGTGGACGAGAAGGGCAACGTGGTCACCGGAAACGCGGCCAGTAGCATGACACAGTAGGGAAGGGCGCTCCCATGTCAATGGATATCGGTGCATCGCGGCCCAAGTCGGACATCAACATCACACCCCTGGTGGACGTGTTGCTGGTGCTCATCATCATCTTCATGGTCATCACGCCGATCCTCCAGAAGGGGTTCGACGCCCAGGTCCCCCAGAAGGCGGAGCCCAGCAAAGGGGGCCCGCCGCCGAACATCATCGTCCTCCAGATTGACCCCAACGGCGGCATGGCCATCAACAAGACCCCCGTTACGATGCAGGACCTCGGCGAGCGGCTGGGCGCCATCTACGCCACCCGGCCGGACAAGATCCTCTTCGTGGACGCGGACGACAAGACGACCTACGAGACCGTCGTCAAGGCCCTCGATATCGCCAGGTCCCAGGGCCGCGTGGAGACCATCGGCTTCGTCCTGAACTGAACCCAACCGCCGGGGGGCGGACCTTCCGCCCCCCGCCTCGCCCGCCTCCGCAACCCCTCCGTGGAAACCCCCGCGCCGTCCGAGGGCACGCCCCTCCCATCGCGGAATTTAGACAGCCAAGAACCTTGCACTAAGGGCCCGTTTCGGTTAGAATAAATCTTTAGAGTCCAGGCCCCTGGAACACAACCGTTTCAGGGGTTTACGCGTGTGAGGGCCCCCCGGGGGCCAACCGGTTCCGACGGTTCTCGCGGAGCCACGCGGTGCGGAGGAGGACCGATGATTACGGAGAAGGGCGTGTACATTGGCGCGGCGGCATGGAGACGGCTCAAGGGGGCGGCAGCGGCGCTCCTTCCCCTGCTGGTCACGGCTCCGGCGTTCGCCGGCGGGGAGGCCGACCTGAACATCCCCCCGCTCGAGGGGAGCTTCCTGGGGATGACCGGCCACAATCTTCTCCTGATCGGCCTCCTGGTGTGCTTCGCCGGCATCGCCTTCGGCGTGGTCCAGTATGCCCAGATCCGAAGGCTGCCGGTCCACCAGTCCATGGCCGAGATTTCCGAGCTGATCTACGAGACCTGCAAGACCTACCTCCTCACCCAGATCAGGTTCATCGCGGTGCTGTGGGCCTTCATCGCGGTCATCATCGTCGCCTACTTCAAGTTCCTCGCCCACAACCCCATGACCTGGGCGCAGGTCCTCGTGGTCCTCTTCTTCTCGGTCGTCGGCATCCTGGGCTCCGTCACCGTGGCCTGGTTCGGCATCCGGATCAACACCTTCGCCAACTCCAGAACGGCCTTCGCCAGCCTGGGCGGAAAGCCCTTCCCCACCATGGCGATCCCGCTGAAAGCGGGCATGTCCATCGGAATGCTGTTGATCTCGATCGAGCTCGTCCTCATGCTCGCGATCCTCCTCTTCATCCCCGGCGACGCCGCGGGCCCGTGCTTCATCGGGTTCGCCATCGGCGAATCGCTCGGCGCGGCCGCCCTGCGCATCGCGGGCGGCATCTTCACCAAGATCGCCGACATCGGCTCCGACCTCATGAAGATCGTCTTCCAGATCAAGGAGGACGACGCGCGCAACCCCGGCGTCATCGCCGACTGCACGGGCGACAACGCCGGCGATTCGGTAGGCCCTACGGCCGACGGCTTCGAGACCTACGGGGTGACCGGCGTCGCGCTGATCACGTTCATCCTCCTCGCGGTGAAGGAGCCCTCGGTCCAGGTCGCTCTCCTCGTCTGGATCTTCGTCATGCGCGTGGGCATGATCGTCACGAGCGCCTTCTCCTACTTCGTGAACGGCCTCATCGCCAAGGCGATGTACGGCGAGTCGAAGAAGTTCAACTTCGAGCACCCCCTCACCTCCCTCGTCTGGCTCACCTCGCTGGTCTCGATCGCCATGACCTACGGGCTCTCCAAGCTTCTCATCTCCGACCTGCCCGACGGGCTCTGGTGGAAGCTTTCGACGATCATCACGTGCGGCACCCTCGCCGGCGCGCTCATCCCCGAGCTCGTGAAGGTCTTCACCTCCACCAATTCGGGCCACGTGCGCGAGGTGGTGACCGCCTCCAAGGAGGGTGGCGCCTCTCTCAATATCATCTCAGGCCTGGTGGCGGGCTACTTCTCCGCCTACTGGATGGGCCTTTGCATCGTCGCCCTCATGGGCGGCGCGTACTACGTCTCCACCTTCGGGCTCGCGTCCTTCATGGCCGCTCCGGCCATCTTCGCCTTCGGCCTCGTGGCCTTCGGGTTCCTGGGCATGGGGCCGGTGACCATCGCGGTGGACTCCTACGGCCCCGTCACCGACAACGCCCAGTCGGTCTACGAGCTCTCCACCATTGAGACGACCCCCGGCATCGAAGAGGAGCTCCAGAAGCAGTTCGGCTTCAAGCCCGACTTCGAGGAGGCCAAGACGTTCCTCGAGGAGAACGACGGGGCGGGCAACACCTTCAAGGCCACCGCCAAGCCGGTGCTCATCGGCACGGCCGTCGTGGGCGCCACGACGCTGATCTTCTCGATCATCCAGGTCCTGAACGGCAAGTTCGGCGACATCGGCGTGAAGGAGGGGCTCTCGCTCCTCAATCCCCTCTTCCTCCTGGGCCTCGTCACGGGCGGCGCGGTCATCTTCTGGTTCTCCGGCGCGGCCTGCCAGGCCGTCGCCACGGGGGCGTACCGGGCGGTGGAGTTCATCAAGAAGAACATCAAGCTCCACGAGGGCGCCGGAAAGGCCTCCGTGGAGGACTCCAAGAAGGTGGTCGAAATCTGCACGCAGTACGCCCAGAAGGGGATGTTCAACATCTT
>JAKAIJ010000123.1 GCA_021814355.1 Acidobacteriota bacterium | reverse complement strand
CGCCGTGTGTTTGGGTTCACACGCCTTCGCCGGGCCGCCTCGAATCCGCTCCGGCCGCGCGGCCAACGCGCAGGGAGCCCTTGGGGGGCCGGAGCCCAAGACTCGCGGCGCATAAGATAGTGGGAGGAGGCGGCAAGAAACCGGAGGAGGCTGGAGCGCCTGAAGGGCCGGGGCTCGCGGGGCCGGTTCGGAGAAGGATTCTCCAAAGGCAGACCTCAGCCTAAATTCTTCGACGAGACGGCCGCGAGCCCCGGAAGGTGCGAAGCACCCTCCAGCCTCAGCGTCTGCCTTGGATCGCAACTTGGTATGAAGGCATCGTGCCGGTCACGCCCGCGGCGGCGCGTCGTCCCCCCTTTTCGTCCGTCCCCGGAGAAGGAAGAGCAGCGGGATGAGACCGACGAAGATGCAGGTCTGCAGGACGAAGACGTCCACGAAAGCGAGCAGGTAGGACTGACGCTGGAGCTCCCCGTAGACCAACCCCTGCGCCAGCGCCGCCACGGACGACGGGTCCAGCCCCGCGTGGGGAAAGAGGCCGTGGCTCAGGGCGAAGAGGCGCTCCCGCAGGAGCGGGTCGAAGGGGGTGAGGTGGCCCACCAGCGCGGTCTGGTGGACCTGGGCCCGCTGCGAGAGGAAGGTGGCCGAAAGGGCGATGCCCACGGACCCGCCCTCGTTGCGCAGGAGGTTGAAGAGCCCCGTGGCGTCGCCCATGTTCTCCGGCCGGATGCGCGCGTAGGCCGCGGTGGTGATGGGCACGAAGAGGAACCCCAGGCCGAACCCCTGGCACAGCCGGGAGGTCATGACGTAGGGGAAGTCCACCCCCAGGTTGATGGACCAGAGAAGCCAGAGGGCGAGGACGTTCATCGCCACGCCGATGAAGACGAGCAGGCGCGTGTCCACCCTTCCGATAAGGTTGCCCACGAACACCATGGCCAGGAGCGAGGCCAGTCCGCCCGGGGAGAGGACCAGCCCCGCCCAGGTGGCCGTGTAGCCCAGCAGGTGCTGGACGAAGAGCGGGAGCATCACGAAGGAGCCGTAGAGCCCGAAGCCCAGCAGGAACATGAGCCCCGTCCCCGCGGCGAACTCGCGGTTCTTGAAGACGTGCAGGTTCACCAGGGGGCGCTCGGCCGTGAAGGAGCGCCAGACGAACAGCCCGATGCCGAGGGCCGAGGCCGCGGCGGCCGCCTTGATGAAGTTGCTCTCCAGCCAGTCGTACCGCTCGCCCCGGTTGAGGAAGACCTCCAGGCCCCCAAGCCCCAGCGCGATGAAGAGAAAGCTGAGGTAGTCCACCCTCCCCTCGGCCCGCTTCAGGTAGTGGGGGTCCTCGATGAAGGCGAGCCCCAGCAGGAACGCGAGCGCCCCCACGGGGATGTTGATGTAGAAGATCCAGCGCCAGTCCCAGCTGTCGGTGATCCAGCCGCCCAGCGTGGGCCCGATGATGGGGCCGAAGATGACGCCCACGCCGAAGAGGGCCATGGCCTTGCCGTGCTCCTCCTTCGGGAACGACTCCAGGAGGATGGCCTGGGACATGGGGACCATGGCGCCGCCGGCGAGGCCCTGGACGACCCGCGTGAGGATGAGGAACCAGAGGCTGGGGGCGGCCCCGGAGCCCAGGGAGGCGAAGGTGAAGACCACCAGGCAGAGGAGGTAGAACCGCCGCCGGCCGAAGTGGTTCCCCAGCCAGCCCGTGATGGGGAGGATCACCGCGTTGGCCACGAGGTAGGAGGTGATGACCCAGGTGATCTCGTCCACGCCCGCCGAGTAGGTCCCTTGCATGTGCGGCAGGGCCACGTTGGCCACCGACGTGTCCACCACCTCCATCAGCGTCCCCAGCATGGCCGTGAGGGCGATGACGTACCGGTTGTCGGTCTTCATGGACATGGGGCCCCCGCTCGGCGCGCCTCGCGGGCGCGCGCGGCGTCACCGGCTGGTGGTGTCGATCTCCACTCTCACCGAGAGGCCGATGCGGAGCCGGTGGTCCGGGTCCGCGCCGGGGCGGATCCGGATCTTCACCGGGACGCGCTGGACCACCTTGACCCAGTTGCCGGTGGCGTTCTCGGGCGGGAGCAGCGAGAAGGCGGCTCCGGTCCCCGCGGCCACGCTCTCCACCATGCCGTCCAGGCGGAGCCCGGGGTCCACGTCGGCGGTCACCCAGGCGTGCTGGCCCGGCCGGATGTTCTTCAGCTGCGTCTCCTTGAAGTTGGCCTCCACCCAGAGCGAGGCCGCGTCGAGGGGCACCACCGCGCAGAGGGGCTGGCCCGCGGCCACCACCTGGCCCGGCTCCGCCGCCTTGCGGGTCACAAGGCCGTCCGCGGGCGAGAGAACGGCGCAGTACGAGCGCTGGAGGGCGGCGGCGTCCCGGGCGGCCCGGGCGGAGTCCACCTTGGTCCCGCTCACCACGCGCTTGGCGCGGGCCGCGGCTGCGGCCTTGTCGGCGGCGGCCACCTGGGCCTGGGCGACCTCCTCCTGGGAGACCGCCTGGTCGAGGCGCTGCTTGGGTAGGGACTGGCGGGCGAACAGGGCCTCCATGCGGGCCCTCTCGGTGCGGGCCAGCGCAAGCTGGCTGCGCGCCGCCGCCGCCTGGGATTCGAGCTGGGCGATGACGGCTCCGTCGGTGGCGAGGCCCGTGCGGGCCTCCTCCAGCAGCGCCTCGGTCCGCCGGAGGGCGGCGTCGAAGTCGTGCGGGTCCAGGGTGGCGAGGAGGGCGCCCTTCTTCACCGGCTGGTTCTCGGCCACCTCCACGGTGAGCAGGGTGCCGGGGACCCGCGAGGCCACGGTGAAGACGTCGCCCTTCACGTAGGCGTTCTCCGTGCTCACGTGGAGCTGGGCGTGGCGCCACCGCTCCCAGCCCACGAGGGCACCGGCCGCGACCAGCGCGAGGAGGATCCCGAGGGTGAGCCACTTGCGGACCTGGGCCATCATGTCAGGGCTCCGTTCCCGCGTCGGCGGGCAGACCGGCGTAGAAGGCGGCGAGGTCCTCCCCCAGCAGGGCGAGGAGGGCGCCCTGCCTCTGGTAGGCCCGGTACTTCTGGGAGGCCGAGGCGAAGCGGCTGTCCGCGAGCACCGACTCGGCGTCCAGGACGTCGGTGGTGCGCACGAGCCCCTCGCGGTACTGGTCCTCCAGGATGCGGAGGTTCTCCGCCGCGGCCTCCTCGTTGGTGAGGGCGGTGGCCGCCTCCCGCAGCGCCTGCTGGTAGTCGCGCCACGCCTGGTCCACGGCGATCCGCACGGCGCGGCGCGCGTCCTCGAGCCGCACCCGGGTCTTTTCCGCCTCGGCCTGGGCCTCCCGGACCTTGGCGGCGCGCGCGCCGCCGTCGTAGAAGTTCCAGCTGAGCCCCACGAAGACCCCCGTCACGTGCGGATAGAGGAGGTAGCGGTTCTGCTCGTAGCTGTGGAAGGCCTGGACCACGGCGGTAGGGTACGCGTCGCGCCGCCGGAGCGCGACCAACTCCTCCTGGGCCGCCAGGCGCCGCGAGAGCGCCCGGAGCCCCGCGTTTCGCTCCGCGGCGCGGGCCTGGCAGACCGGGGCGTCCCACGGAAGGGCGGGGACGCCGGGGAGCCGCTCCGGCAGCGCCGTCCCTGGGTCGGGGTCCTCCCCCATGGCGCGGGCGAGGGTTTCCGCGGCGAGGGCCCGCCGGTTCTCCAGGTCGGAGCCCTGGTCGGCCACGGTGCGAAGCGCCACCTCGGTCCGCAGCAGGTCGTTGCGGGCCACCACCCCCTCCTCGAACAGCGCCCGGGCCACGCGGCGGTGGTCCTCGAGGGCCTTGAGGCGGCGCTCCACGACCGCCCGCCGCTCGCCCAGCGCGACAACCTCGAGGTAGGCCCCCAGCGTCGCCAATTGGGCCTGGACCACCGCGTCCGAGCGGCCCGCCTCCGCCGCGGCCTCCCCGCTCCGGGACGCCCCCAGCGCGGCCCTCCGGCGGCCCCCGTCCCAGAGCACCTCGCGGACGGCGAACTGGTACTTCCAGAAGACCTGCTCGCCCGCGGGAAAAGCGGAGGGGCCGAAGACGAAGAAAGGGTCGTGGTCCAGGTTGGTGTGGCTCAGATCCAAGGTGGCCGAGGGGCGGTAGAGGGCCCGGGCCCGGGCGGTCTCCTCGCGGGCCGCCCGGAGGTCCAATTCGCCGAGGCGAGCCGCCTCGGATCCTCGCGCGGCTCGGTCCAGCGCCTCGGCGAGCGCGAGCGTATGGTCCCGGTCCCCGGCGTGGCCGGCGAAGCCCGCCGCGAGGAGGACGGCCAAGAACGGGAAGAGCGCCGGCCGCCTCACTCCGCCGTCCCCGCGCCGCGCAGGAAGAACTCCAGCGCGCGGTCCACGCACCGCTCCACCTCCTCGTCGGGCCGGTGCCGGGCCACGAAGAGCAGGGTGGCCTGGAGGCTCTCGATGCAGAGCTGGGCGAGGAACTCCGGCTCCAGGGGGCGGAGCCTCTTCTGGCGGACGGCGCGCTCCAGAATAGCCTTGAGCCGCCTCCGCTCGGACTCGTAGATCTCGACGAAGGCCTCGGTGGAGCGCGACGTGAGCCGCCACTCCCACTGGACCCGCTCCTTGACGAAGACGGGATAGAAGTCCGGCCGCTCGCGGAAGAGGGTCACCTTCACCCGGATCAGGGCCCGCAGCTGCTCCAGGGGGTCCTTGAGAGCCTCGAGGGCCGCCTCCACGCGGGCCTGGAACTCCCGGGCCCGGGCGAGGATGAGCGCCTCGTAGAGCGCCTGCTTGGATGGGAACTGCTCGTAGAGGCCCTGCATCCCGATCTGGGCCTCCGCCACCACCTCCTGCATGGCGGCCTCGTCGAAGGGCTTGCGGCCGAAGACCCGCTCCGCCGCCTGCAGAAGCAGCTCCCGGCGCAACGCCCGCTCCCGTTCTTTCCGGCCCTCTCGGGCGCTCATGGCCCCTCCGCGGTGGTAACGAATATTCCAATTATAGATTCTTATTTCAGAATCGTCAAGTCCAAGCGTCGCCGAACCCTTGCGCGGCGCTGGGCCAAGCGTTCTTCGCGTCAATCCTTCGCAGGAACCGCACACCGGCCGCCGGCGCGGGCGAGCCCCAGGTGGAGAATCAGCGAGAGCGCGGCCAGCAGGGCCGCCAATCCCCCCAGGGATCGCCAAGCTCCCGTCGCCTCCATCAGCCCCCCCGAAATCAGCGGCCCGAGGCCGAGACCGAGACCGATGAGGGTCTCGTGGAGCGCCCCCTGTCCCGCGTGGTCGCCGTCGGGGGTGTCCAGCCCGTAGTAGAGCGCGAAAGCGTATGGGACCGCGTAGGCGAGCCCCCCGAGCGCCGGCAGGAGCGCGTAGGCGAGCGATCCAGCGGGGAGCAGGAAAGCGGCGGCGAAGAGCGAGAGCGCCCCCGAGCAGAGGGCCGCCGTCCAGACGGGCCGGCCGATCCAGAACCGGCTTCCCGAGAGCGACAGGAAGAGGAGGAAGACCGTCAGGTTGCCGCAGGCGGCGTAGGGGCCGATGCGCGAGGCGCCCACCCCTTCGGTCCAGAGCACCTTCGGGTAGAGGAACATGGTGCCGAAGAAGGCGAGACAGGCGAGAAAGAGGGAGGCCCGCGCGGCCGTCCGGAGGCCCCGCCGGTTGGGGGAGCCGCCCGCGGGCCGCGGAGCGGGGGCGCGGTAGGCCCCGGGCAGACGCTCTCCGTAGCGCGCCGCGTGGACGAGCGCCGCGGCTCCGGCTCCGACGCAGACCGTACTTCCGCCCACGAAGATCCAGGCGGGGTGGCATTGGATGAGCCAGGGCCCCGAGGCCATGCCGAGGATGTTGCCGGCGCTCCAGGAGAGCGAGAAGCGCGCGGTCGTGCCGGCGGGGTCGGCCCCCTCCCGCGCCTCCGCCCGCGAGAGAAGCCCCTCCACGCAGGGGTAGTAGAAGCCGTAGAAGAGGGTGGTGAGGCCCGCCGTCAGCGCCATCCAGCCGAGTCCCTTCCCGTTCCAGAGAAGCCCCGTGGGCAGGGCCGCCGCGAAGAGGAAGAGGGCCGCGGCAAGGGGGCGCTTGGAGCCCCAGCGGTCGGTGCGCCGGGCGATGAGGAGCGCCGAGGCCACGTAGACGACGTAGGCCCCGCCGTTGAACCCGCCGATGGCCAGGGGGCCCAGCCCGAGGGCGGCCGCCCGGGTGTTCCAGGCCGCCAGCAGCGTCCAGAGCAGCGCCGACAGGAACAAGGTCAGGAGGTGGAAGAGACCGAACAGCGGCGCGTCTCCTTTCCGGGCGGCCCGTCCGCCCCGCACAGGGTCCGATACAATTCCCCCCAGCGCAACCGCACCCCGAAAAAAATGAGAAGCGGCTGGGGGGTAGCCGCTTCTCGAGTGAATCGGGTCTTGGGAGACCTTGTAGGGCTTTATACGGGGTCCTCGGAGAGAGTCAAGGGAATTCCGCCGCCCCCCCGTTGCGCTCCGGGCCGGAGGGCGGCACAATGGAGGGGGGCCCCATGGCACGGACGAGAGTCGAGACCGAGGCGGCGCGGGACTGGGCGACCTGCCGCCGACTCCTCCCCGGCGTCTCCCGGACCTTCTCCCTGGCCATCCTGGGCTTGAAGGAGCCGCTACGGGGGGCGGTCTGCGTCTCCTACCTCCTCTGCCGGATTCTGGACACCTTCGAAGACGCCCCCGGGATGAGCTCGGGCCAGCGCGGGGAGCACATCTTTCCGCTCCTCGCCTCGCTCTCGGAAAGGACGCCTCTTCCGGGAAATTGGGTGGCCTCCGCCCGGATGGGGATCGAAGGAGCCAGCTCCGAAAACGACCTCGAGCTCGTCGCGGAGGCGCCGGCGGTCCTGCGGTGCCTCTACGCCTGCTCCCCGCCGGTCCAGGTGGCGGTGGTCCGCTGGGTCGCCGAGATGGGGCGCGGAATGGTCTCCTACAGCTCCCGCATGGGCGAACCGGGGCTCAAGACCCTTTCCACTCTGGCCGCGCTGGACCGCTACTGCTACTACATCGCGGGGACCGTCGGCTACCTGCTGACGGACCTTTTCTTCCTCCACTCGCCCCACCTCGACCGGGAGCGGTTCTACCGCCTTCAAGAGAACGCGGAGGCCTTCGGCCTCGGCCTCCAGAAGGTCAACATCATCAAGGACTTGAGTGACGACTACCGGCGCGGGTGGTGTTTCATCCCCGGGGAGCTTCTGGCCCGGGAGGGCCTCTCCCCCGCGCACCTGGCCGACCCCGCCAAAGCCGAGCCGGTCTACCGGGCGGTACGGCCGGTTCTGCAATCCACCGCGGCCCACCTCGAGCGCGGCTGGCGGTACCTGTGCGCCATGCCGGTGGAGGAGAAGGAGATCCGCCTCTTTCTGGGTTACAGCCTCTTCTTCGCCGCCGGGACCCTGGCCCTGGTTGCCCGGGAGCCGGGCCGGCTCGTCTGCCAGGACGAAAAGCTCAAGATCAGCCGGATGGAGGTGGCGGCGGTGGTGGCCTCGGTGGGCCGGGCGATCTCCCGCCCCGAATCGCTGGAGAGGCTCTGGCGCAAGACCGCCGCCCAGA
>JAKAIJ010000122.1 GCA_021814355.1 Acidobacteriota bacterium | reverse complement strand
TCCGATCTGCTCGCGCACCTTCTGTGCGATCCCCTTCCCCACGCCGGGGATCGCTTCGAGCGCACCCGGCGCCTCCCATCCCTCGGGCCCCGTGGTGGCGCCATCGAGGGCCCGCGCCCCGTTCTGGTAGGCCCTCACCTTGAAGGGGTTGTCCCCCTCCAGCTCGGAGAGCCGGGCCAGCTCCTCGAGGGCCTCCATCACGCGCGCCCGGTCCATCGCCGCTCCCTTACCTCACGGAATTCTTACAGAGCCGGGGCGCGGCCACAAGGACGCGTCCTTCCCGGCTCGCCCCTTGTCCCTCCGCGCTCCTGCCGCTATCCTGTCCCGGTCGGGGCGTAGCGCAGCCTGGTAGCGCATCTGCTTTGGGAGCAGAGGGTCGGGAGTTCAAATCTCCCCGCCCCGACCACACCCCCGAGCGGACCTTCTCGCCATCCGCCTCGCCACCCGGCGCGGGGCTCCTCGCGGTTGCTTGTTCGGGATACCCTCTCGTTTTCCGCGGCGCCGCTCCCGCCGGGACAGCGGTTCTTCTGCGTGCCAACAGACGCTCCGCGCACCCCCTGCTACAATACCGGCGGGAGGGGATGTGCACGAGAGTCCGCCCCCGGGACGCGTCCGGCTGGTTCTCTTCATCGGCGTGTTGTGCGTCTCGTTTCCCGCCATCCTGGTCCGGTACGCCGAAGCGCCGGCGCTCGCCATCGCCTTCTGGCGGAAGGCGCTGGCCGCGGGCCTCCTCGTCCCCCTGGTCTCCTGGCAGCTCTGGCGCCGGCCGGGGCGGGCGCGGGAGGCGGCGCGCCTGCTGCCCCTGGCGGCGGCCACGGGGCTCGTCCTCGCCCTCCACTTCGGAACCTGGATCTCCTCGGTGCAGAGGACCACCGTCGCCTCGTCGCTGGTGCTCGCCTCCACCCAGCCCGTCTGGGGGGCGCTCTTCGGAAAGCTCTTCCTCCGGGAGCACCTGCCCCCGCGCGGCGCGGCGGCCATCCTCCTCTCGCTCGCCGGAGTCGCCCTCATCGCCGGGGGAGACCGCGGTCTCGGCGGCGAAAGCCTCGCGGGGGACGCGCTCGCCGTGGCCGCGGCGCTCTTCGCGGCGGGCTATCTGACCCTGGGGCGGAGCGTACGGGCCCGCGTGGAGCTGGCGCCGTGGCTGCTCATGCTCTACCTCGCGGCGGCGGCGGCGCTGGGACTGAGCGCCCTCGCCGCGGGGCTCCCGCTGTCGGGCTTCTCGGGCCGCACCTGGCTCATGTTCGCCCTGCTCGCCCTCGTCCCCTCCACACTGGGCCACAACCTGCTGAACTATGCCGTGCGCCACATGGAAACCTACAAGGTCAACCTCAGCATCCTCGCGGAGCCCGTCGTCTCCACCCTCCTTGCCGCGCTGCTCTTCGCCGAGCGGCCCGGCCCGCTCTTCTACCCGGGGGCGCTCCTCGTCCTGGCGGGGGTGGTCGCCGCCCTCTGGCCGCCCCGTCCGCGGGCGCTCTGACGTCCGCGCGGCTAACCCCCTCCTTCCCCGGCAGCGCGCCACGGATGGTATACTGCGCGCGTTTACGCGGCCGCGACACCGCGGCCGCGGGGAGGAGCGAGATGGGCGAATGCGGGTCGTGCAAGACGTCCATTCCCGAGGGGGCCGCGTTCTGTCCCGCGTGCGGGCGGAATGTCCGGACCGGCAAGAAGGGCGGCGGGGGCACAATGGTGGCGATCGTCGCGGGCGCCGTGGCCCTGGTCCTTCTGGTCCCGTGCCTGGGGATCGCCGCGGCCATCCTCATCCCCAACCTCCTAAGCTCGAAGATGAAGGCCCAGCAGCACCAGGCCGTGAGCGAGGTCCGCACCGCCGCCACGGCGGTCCAGGGCTACCTCCTGGACCACGGCGCGCCGCCGCTTCCCCCCGGGGCCGGCCCGGAGCCCGGCTGGCACGAGGTCCCTCTGAAGCAGTTGCAGCCCCTCCTCGCCCCCGCTTACCTTCAGACCCTCCCCGAGACGGACCCCTGGGGCCAGCCCTACCGCTACGGATACAACGCCGACGAGGGCAAGTTCTACGTCCTCTCCACCGGGAGGAACTGCCAGCGCGAGGAGGCGGACCTCCCCGAGACGCCGGTGGAGACCCACTGCTACGAGAGCGACATCATCTTCGCAAACGACGCCTTCGCCAAGGCCCCCGGCGGAAAACAGCGGACCTGCAACCACCCCGCCGCCGAAGAGGCGTCCGACTCCTCCTCGCCCAACGCCCGCCTCCAGCGGCCGGGCGGACGAGCGTCCTGCCAGGGCAAGGAACTTTATCCCCCTCTCGCGAGCTCCCGGGCGAAGGCCACCACGTGGCCGTCGGGGTCGAGGCAGTACCCCGCCGCGTGGCCCCAGTCCCTCGGAGCCACTGGGCTCAGCGGCCGTGCGCCGGCGCAGAGCGCCCGGGCGTAGGCGGTCTCCGGCTCCTCCACCACGAGGTAGAGCTCGGCGCGGGGGCCGCCCTTCACGGACGGAAGGCCCTCCAGCGCCGCCCCCAGCAGCCGCCGGATCCCCGCCTCGGGCATGAGCCCCAGGACCGCGCCTCCGGGGAGAGGGAACTCGGTCATCCCCGGGACGTCCAGCGAGGGCGCGATCCCCAGAGCCGCCTCGTAGAAGGCGCGGCTGCGCCCCTGTTCCAGAACGTAGAGGATGAAATGGGCCCGCCACAGCTCGGTAGTCATCGCGTTCCTCCTCTCGGAGTCCCCTCAGCATAGACTATCCGAGAAGGTTCCGCCCTGAATGCGCGGCCGGCGGCGGGGGTCCGGCTTGTTCGCGCTCCGGACATCGAGCGCTCCTTCCGCGTCCACCTCTGCTTTTCTGCGCCTTCGCGGGTCGCCCTCCCGCGGCCCTATATTTCCCCTGGAGGGCATCCCATGCCGGCCTCCTTGGAGCTGAAGGCCATGGTGCGGGAGCAGCTGGTGCGGGGCGGGGTGCGGTCCCGGAGGGTGCTCGGGGCCTTCCTGCGGGTGGACCGGGCGCGCTTCGTGCCGCCGGACCTGTCCCGTCAGGCCTACGCGAACGGGCCACTGGCCATCGGGGCGGGTCAGACCATCAGCCAGCCCTTGATGGTGGCCGACATGCTGGAGGCTCTCGATCTCCACCGCGGGCAGCGGCTGCTGGAGGTGGGCGCGGGCTCGGGCTACGCCCTGGCCCTCGCGGCGGCGCTGGGGGCCACGGCCTACGGCGTAGAGCGCATCCCCGAGCTGGCCCGGGCCATCCCGGGCCGCTTCGCCGCCCTCGGCCTCCCCGAGCCGCGCCTCAGGGTCGCGGACGGAACCCTCGGCTGGCCCGACCAAGCCCCCTTCGCCCGCATCCTCGTATCGGCCGCCTGCCCCAAGATCCCCCCGCCGCTCCTCGACCAGCTCGACGAGGAGGGCGTCCTCGTCGCACCCGTGGGCGACGCCGGCGGCCAGGTCTTGCACCGGGTGGCCCGCCGCGGCGGGGGCTTTCGCACGGACGCGGGCATCCCCTGCATCTTCGTTCCCCTCCGGGGACGGTACGGTTTCGCGGGGCGGTGAGGAACTCCCGGCTTCTCGCCGGTGCTACACTGCCGCGGGAGGTCTCATGCTCGCCTATTTCCGCACGAGGCTCGCCCAGGCCCGCCACCAGATCTTCCCGCTCACGGCGGCGCGCGCCGCCTTCCTCGTGCTCTTCGGGACGCTTGCGACCCTTTTTCTGGCGTTCGACTATTACTTCTTCTCTCGGATCTTCCACGTCCTGCTCGAACACAACCCCGACATTCCGCGGGTCCTGCTCGCGGCCCTCTGCGCCAAGCTCATGGGCCTCGTCCTGCTCACCACCTTTACGATGGTCCTCTTCTCGGCCACCGTGAGCGCCCTCTCCTACCTCTACCTGGACGGGGACCTCTCGCTGCTGCTCGCCCTGCCCCTGCCCCGCGGTCGGCTGCGCGCGGCCCGGGGGCTCCAGGCCGCCGCGAACGCCGGGTACATGGTCTTTCTCCTCCTGGCGCCGGTCCTCTTTGCCTTTCTCTCCCGTACAGGGGCGGGGCCGACGGCCTACGCGCTGGGGCTTTTGGGCCTGCTTCTCTACCTGGCGGCCCCTCTCGCCTGGGGCGTGGGGCTCACCGTCCTCCTGGCGCGGTTCTTCCCCGCCCGCCGGCTCCACCAGATTCTTACGGTGCTCACCCTCGTCATGGTCTGCCTGTTGGTGGTCCTGCTGCGGCTCTCGCGCCCCGAGGCGCTTCTCAACCCGCGCAGCAGCTCCAAGACTGTCGCCGTTCTGCGCTCCATCCAGCTCCCGAGCGAGGCGATGCTGCCCTCCACCTGGCTCGCCCGGGCGGTGGTGCGGGGGGGCGAGGAGGGGCCCGCCGCCATGGCGGGGCCGCTCTCGAAGCTGGGGGGCCTCGCTGCGGGAAGTCTCCTCCTGCTGGGGCTGGGGCTGCGCCTCTGGCACACGCGCGGCTACGGGCGGGCCCAGGAACGGCCGGACGCGGCCCCGGGGGCACGCCGGGGGCTCGTCCTGCCGGCCCTTGCGGGCGCGGTGGCGGCCCTCTCCCCGGCGGGACCGCGGGGGCGGGCGCTCCTGCGCCGGGACGCCCTGCTCTTCGCGAGGGATCCCACCCAGTGGGGGCAGCTCTTCATCCTGGCCGCGCTCGTGGTCATCTACCTCGCCAACGTGCGCTACATGCCGCTGGAGATCGCCCCCTTCCGGATCGCCGTAGGCTACTGGAACCTCGCCACCCTCGGCCTCATCGTGGCCTCGGTGGCGGGGCGCTTCGCCTTCACGGCGGTGGGAAGCGAGGGGTACGCCTACTTCGCCTCGCGGGCCCTGCCGCTGCCCGCGGGGGTTTACGTCTGGGCCAAGTTCCTCTTCACGGCGGTGCCGCTCACGGTGCTGGCCTCCTTCACCCTCTTCTGGTCCAACCGGTTCCTGGGGGTGGAGGGCGCGGCGCTGGCTTACGCGCTCTTCCTCTCGGTCTGCACCGCCCTGAGCCTCTCGGCGCTGGCGCTGGCCATGGGGTGCGTAAGCCCGGTGATGGACGCCAAGAACCCCGCCAAGGCGATCATGAGCGCCTGGGGACTGCTCTACATGATCGTCGCCATGGCTTACGTGGGAGCCACCCTGGTGGCGAGCGCCCGCCCGGTCTTCCGCTACTACACCCACCTCCTGGGGACCGGGCCCGAGCCCGATTACCTGCGGCCCGCCTTCGCGGTGGGGGCCGGGAGCCTCCTGGTCACGCTCCTCTCGCTGGCGTTCGCCTGGCGCCGCGTGAGGGCCATGGAGGTCGGGGGCTAAGGGCCTATCCGGGAAATAAGGCATGGTCGCGACGGAGCCCAGCCGCGATGGATGGCCTTCCAGATAGGTCCTAGGCGGGCGTGCGCCTTGCCTCGCCGGGGCCGGCGATGGGATAATGCCCGCTTCCGCGGCGGGCCCGCCGCGCCTTCCGGAGAGGGAGCCATGGTGGACCGCCGCGACGACCTGAACCCCGACACCCTGTGCATCCACGCCGGGCAGGCGCCCGACTCCGAGTTCGGCGCCGTGGCCCCGCCCATCTACCAGACCTCCACCTTCGCCTTCGACTCCGCCGAGCAGGGCGCCGCGCGGTTCGCGGGCACCCAGCCGGGGTACATCTACACCCGGATGGGCAACCCCACCATCCGGATGCTCGAGGACAACCTGGCGGCCCTCGAGGGGGGCGCCGCGGCCCTGGCCACCTCCTCGGGGATGGCGGCCGTGAGCACCATGTACTTCACCCTCCTCGGCCAGGGCGACCACCTGGTGGGGAGCGCCGGAATGTACGGCCCCTCCCGGCTCATCGTGGAGCGCGACTTCTCCCGCTTCGGCGTGAAGAGCACCTGGGTGGACACGGGGGACCTGGAGGCCGTGAAGGCCGCCTGGAGGCCCGACACCAAGCTCCTCTACGTGGAGACCCCCACCAACCCGACCCTGGCCGTCACCGACATCGCCGCCTGCGCGCGGTGGGCCCACGCCCACGGGGCCCTGCTGGCCGTGGACAACACGTTTCTGAGCCCCGTTCTCCAGCAGCCCCTGAAGCACGGGGCCGACCTCGTCCTCCACTCGGTCACCAAGTTCATCAACGGCCACGCCGACGTGGTGGGCGGCGTCCTCGTGTTCCGGGAAGAGGCCCTCTGGAAACGGCTGCGGGCGGTCCTCTTCTACCTGGGAGGCACCATGGACCCGCACCAGGCCTGGCTCGTCCTCCGGGGGACCAAGACCCTCGCCCTGCGCGTCCGAAAGGCCCAGGAAAACGCCGCGGCCCTCGCCGGCTTCCTCTCCAACCACCCGGCGGTGGAGTGGGTGAGGTTCCCGGGGCTCGAGACCGACCCCGCCAAGCGGGCCCTCATCGCCCGGCAGATGAGCGGTCCCGGCTCCCTCATCGCCTTCGAGCTGAAGGGCGGCCTGGAGGCGGGCAGGAGGCTCCTGGACGGCGTGAAGCTCATGACCCTCGCGGTCTCGCTGGGGGGAGTCGAGACCCTCATCCAGCACCCCGCCTCCATGACCCACGCGGCCATGACCCGCGAGAACCGCCTCGGCGCGGGGATCACCGACGGCCTCGTGCGGCTCTCGGTGGGGTGCGAGGACGCGGCGGACCTGCTGGCCGACCTGAAGCGGGGGCTTGATGGGCTTGTGTAGCGCCGGCTTGAGGCCGGTTCCAGGTTGTCGGTTTTCGGTTGGCAGATTTCAACAGCCCGCTAGACCTTCTGGCGTAGTGATCGTGTACGGCTGGGTTAAGAAGGGCGCGGCTCACGTCGCGCCCTTCTCGCGTGTTTGAAAGCAGATCGCGCACTACTCACTGGCACTTGGTAGCGTCGTATTTCTGGCCGTCGTCAACGGGCGTGTCCTTCTTGTCGTGGGAGACACCCACCGTAACCGCACCGGTGCATGAGCCGCCCTTCCCGTCGTCCGCTTTGAAGGTGATGGCGTAAACACGTCCATTGCCAAGTCCTGACCGCTCAGCGCGCAATTGAGGCCGGCTCGTTCCGACGCCAAATCCGTCGGGACAGGTGTCGCCGTCCCCGAGGCCGTTGAGGGGCTCGTCTTGCGTGATGGAGACGACGGTGATCGTGACGGGATCGCCGTCCGGATCGGTGACGCCGGTTATGGCGATGGATGCCAGCTTGTGGTCTGGAGGCCAGAGAATGGCGGGACTCGCGGTTGCGTGGGTGCAATCGGGAGGCCGGCCGGACAACCTCCCGCCAATGATGGTACCGTTTGCGATGAGGCCGGAATAGCTGCAGTTGTTGTCTTCATTTGTTTCAACGATCGTGCCGCCGGCATCGGCGCAGGCCGCGAGATAGTACGTCCCTGGGGCCAAGTCGGGGGGGATCGTGAAGGTCATTCCTTCGACGCGGCTGTCGGCCCCTGGGTCGAGGGCGGGCACGGTCCTCTGGCCGAAGACAAGTGCCGTCGCCGGGTCGAGGGGAGTTGTAGTGGAGATGTAGTAACGGGTGACGCTGGGCCCCGCAGGCAGACTGCCTTCATTGGAGGTCTGTTCGTATACGACGAATTGGCTGCCGGGGGCTGAGATGAGCATGGGTGGAGTGAATAGCGTGACAAGCAGATCAGGCCCGCCTTCCCACTTCACTTTGACCGGCTCC
>JAKAIJ010000121.1 GCA_021814355.1 Acidobacteriota bacterium | reverse complement strand
GAGACTGCTTCTTGCATCTTCTAGAAGCGGAGAGATGAAGACGTGCCGCGCAAAGACGCAAAGAACGCAAAGGGAGAACCAAGCTCCTGCCTTCTGAAAGCGGCGCTTTTCTTGGCGTCCTTGGCGCCTTGGCGTGAGACTGCTTCTTGCATCTTCTAGAAGCGGAGAGATGAAGACGTGCCGCGCAAAGACGCAAAGAACGCAAAGGGAGAACCAAGCTCCTGCCTTCTGAAAGCGGCGTCTTTCTTGGCGCCCTTGGCGCCTTGGCGCGAGATTGCTTTTTGCATCTTCTAGAAACAAAGAGTAGAGAACCGGTCGCGCAAAGACGCAAAGACCGCAAAGGGAGAATCAAGCTCCTGCCTTCTGAAAGCGGCGCCTTTCTTGGCGTCCTTGGCGCCTTGGCGCGAGACTGCTTTTTGCATCTTCTAGAAACAAAGAGAGAGAACCGGTCGCGCAAAGACGCAAAGAACGCAAAGGGAGAACCAAGCTCCTGCCTTCTGAAAGAGGCGTCTTTCTTGGCGCCCTTTGCGCCTTGGCGTGAGCTGGCTCTTTTCCCTCTCGGCGCCCTTGGCGTCTGTCAACTTTTGTCAACTATCGTATGCTTGACAATAGGGCAAACGGGACGTACATTCAACCCGATTCTTGGACCCGGCCGAGGGGGCCGGACTTCTAAAATCTCGAGGTAGGGGGTTCCGATGAGGAAAACCGTCGTCCGTTACGGGGTGGTGGCCGCGTGCGTGGCAGGGCTCTGCCTGGCCGCGGGGTTGGCGCGCGCCGAAGAAATCATGCAAATCGCGCAGCAGGCCCCGGGGGTGGCGGCCTCCTCGTCCTACGAAAACATGGGCAACAACGAGGCGGTGGACACGCTCAGCGGCAACCTGAACGTCACCCACGGCTCCCGGGTGGGTTTCCCGCTGAACGGCGGCGGGGCGCTGCGGCCCGTCCGGGTCTACAACACGAAGGACGCCGCCGACGCCTACTGGGAGGGAGTCCACTACGCGGACTTCACCGACCTGTGGAACGGCCCGCTGGGCGTGGGGTGGACCCTGTCGTACGGCAGGGTCTTCGTCCGGCTCGAGGAGCACCACGTCTTCAACTCGGGCACCCCGGGGAGCTACGAGACGCGGGAGTTCTACTTCTACCAGGACGGGACGGGGGCGGAGCACCGGCTCTACCCGATCAACACCGACTCGAACAACCGGAACTGGCAGGGCGCCGCTGTGGAGCCCCGGGAGAAGTGGTACTTCACGGCGGACGGCTCCTACCTCCGCGCCCGCTACTGCTCCCACGACCACAAGTGGTTCCTCTACTTCCCCGACGGCTCGGTGCGCGAGGCCCCGGGGAACCTGAACAACGGCGCGAGCGGCTCGATCCCCTCCTTCGTGCCGCCCGAGCAGGGGGGCACGGGGACCGCCCTCTACGTCAAGAACCCCCACCAGCACGGCTGGTACGTGACCAAGGTGACCGACCGGGCGGGCAACGTGGTGAACGTCACCTACAACGCCTACGACGCCTCGACCCAGCCCTACGGCGGCTCCATCGCCACGGTCTACGACGACTCGGGGACGCCGCGGACGATCACCTTCGCCTACGACGCCACCACCCACCTGCTGACGGGCATCACTTACGGGAGCAAGACGGAGGGCTTCGCCTACGGCACCCTGAACTGGAAGCCGCCGGGGGCGACGACGGCGATCGGCTCGCCCTTCCTCTATTCGGCGCAGGACGCGGCGGGGATGCAGACCCTCTACCGGTATACGGTCACCCCGGACACCGGCGACTTTCCGATGCGCGCGGTGCTGAGCGCGATCTACTACCCGACGGGGGCCGTCTCGCGCTACGAGTACGCGGTCTACAACTACATCTCCAGCCGGTGGCCGCTCAACCCGAACCAGAGCGAGATCGAGTCGCTCCCGGGCCTGGGCGTGAGCGCGCACACCCTCGAGAGCCGCGCGCCGAACGCCCCGACGGAGACCCTCAACGTCCTCACCTGGACCTGGAACCGCGCCTTCACCCCGCACCCGTGGAGCGCCGACTACCCCTACGAGCTTCAGCCGGTGGCGACGCGGGACCCGCTGGGGACCGAGACGGTGCACTACTTCAGCTCGCCGGGGGCGGGCCACGCCGAGCAGCCGGGCGGCCTCGAGGTGTTCACGGTGCGCCGCAAGCCCGGCGCCCCGGCCTACACCCAGCCGCCCTACTCCGTGGGCGGGGGCGACCAGGAGCAGGAGCTCTACGCCTACGCCGTGGCCTCGGCGAAGCGGCGCTGGGCTTTCGGCGACCTGGGCACCACGGGCGACGCCCACCTCTGCTTCGAGGACTGGGAGAACGGGACCCAGTCGGGCCTCCGCGTCGTCAACAACCCCAACGGGCGGGTGGCCTGGACGCTGGACCAGGAGCGGAACGGGAACAGCGGCGGGGGGCCCGGGTACATGAACCAGCCCCTCTGGTCGCGGGAGACCGCGAGCTACGGGTGGGACGGCTACGGCCACTACTCGCTCGCCAAGACCGCCGGGACGCCGGACCCGGGGCGGCTGCGGCTGGCGGCCTCCAAGTACGACGTGTGGAGCGGCTACAACCCCTCGGTTCCGGACGAGGCCATCGTCTACCAGCTCGACCACGCGGTGCTGGGCTACGAGGGCGAGGGGAGCTACAGCCGCGACCCGTCGCCGCCGCACCTGACGACCCTGGCGGGCAAGTTCAGGGTGACGGTGAACGCGTACGAGGCGACGGCGCGGGGGATGCTGGCGGCGCAGCGGGTCTACAAGGAGGCCGAGACCACGGTCACTTTCGAGGAGGACACGGCCAACTCGCTCTCGGCGCCGGCGGCGAGCCAGACGGGCTCCAAGTACCTGGAGATTTCGAGAGACGCGGCCACCGGCAACATCGTCCAGCTCGACTACTCGGGGGGCGACACGGCCGGCACCTACCGGATCGGCTTCGCCTGGGACAAGGGGATGGTGGCCAAGATGTGGCGGCGGCTGGACGCCTCCTACTACACCGCGGCGGACCCCGAGTGGACGCGCACGATTGACGACTACGGGCGGATCACGGGGCAGACCGACGCCAACGGGGTGGCGGTCTCCTTCACCTACGACCTTTTGGACCGGGTGACGGTCCTCGCGCCGGCGGGCCTCGAGTACGCCACCTACGCCGTCTACCCCACCGACACGACCACCCGGGACACGCTCACCTGGACGACGGCCCACCACATCCTGACCTACCGGGGGCCCTCGGGCTTCACGCCGAACGTGAACGACGACGTGACGGGCATTGACGCGGGCGCCGCCTACGTCCATTACTTCTTCGACGACCTGGGGCGCGGGGTGAAGACCCGCACGCTCCACCCCGATTCCACGGCACTGAACCCCGTCTTCGCGGAGACGGTGGCGGCCTACGACGCGCTCGGGACCGCCTTCTTCGCCTCCCTGCCGCGCAAGAGCACCGACGCGGCGCCCGTCTGGGAGGAGGTCATCCAGACGCTGGCGGCGGCGGGGAGCTTCAGGGTCTACCTGCCGCGCCGGGGGACGGAGGCGTGCTACGACGGGGCGGTCTCGACGTCCTACTCCAGCGGCACGTGCAGCCACCCGTTCCAGGCTCTCGCGGACATGGAGCCCCAGTACCGTCCGCTCTGGGGCTACCGGCCCGACGGGAGCAAGACGGGGACGGCCTACGGCGGGACTTATGGGTTGGACCGGACGGTGACGCTCTACGACATCCAGGGAGAGACCGGGCTCCTGAACAGCGCGACGGTCTACACGAACAACGCCTTCGGGCAGTTGACCCACGTGGACGCGCCCGTCGGGGCGGACGCGGATTACACCTACGACGAGTTCGGCCACCTGATCGGCGTGAACCTGGTCTCCGGGACGACCGTCCAGACGCGCACCTTCGCCTACAACGCGCTGGGGCATCTCACCTCGGCGGCGAACCCGGAGAACGGGACGACGAACTATCTGAAGTACGACTGCATCGGGAATCTCGTGGAGGCGCAGGACGCGAACGGCGCGGCGGCGGCGGTGCCCTACAAGGTCAAGAGCGTCTATGACGGTCTCTCCCGCCTGGTCTCCACGGCCCAGGTGAACGCTTCCACCGGTGCCCTGATCCAGACGTTGATCGAGAACGTCTACCTGGATGCCTCCACGGACGTTCCGAACCGCGGCAAGCTGGTCACCGCCACCTCCCGGCAGACCCTTCTCGCGGGCAACCTCACCCCCGTGGAGGTGATCTCCCAGGAGACCTTCAGCTACGCCGGGCTGAACGGCCGCCCGAGCGCCGTCACCCAGGGGACCAACGCGGGCGGCGGGGGCGGCGCGGCCCCCGTGGAGGCCCTGCCGATGGGCCTGACCTACGACAACTACGGCCAGGTGGATTCGCAGACGCTTCCGGACGCCGGGGGGACGATCGGCAATGCTTACGCCCACGGGGCGGTGGCGAGCCGGTCGCTGGGGGCCGTGGCGCGGCTGGCGGGGCTCTCCTACGGCGCCGCGGGGCAGTTGACCAAGGTGGCCTTCGACATCGGCGACAGCCAGCAGGAGGCGCTGGACGGCTACGGGCGGCCTTCGGGCTTCGCCTACATGCAGGCGGGCGTCCCGGGCACGCTGCTCTGGGGCAACGGCTCCTTCTATACCGGCGGGGCGTACGCTTACGACGGGGCGGGGAACATCGCCTCCCTCGCCGCCTCGGCCACCCAGACCGACGCGTTCAAGTACGACGCCTTGTCGCGCCTCGGCAAGGCGGACGTCCACCGCGCGGGGTACACGCACGCCTACTCGTACACCTACGACGCCTTCGGCAACCTGACGCAGCGCACCGAGGCCCTTGCGGGCACGTCGCTGACGCTGCTGGCTTCGCTGACGGACGTGAACAACTACGGTTTCGGGGCCAACGTTCCCTCCGCCCAGGAGGCCACCGATTACATCCAGGCTCTCGCCTTCGGCGCCACCGTCTCGGCGCCGGGCGGCGTCCCGAACAACCGCCTCGCCACCGTCCAGCGCGGCGGGGTCATCGGCGGCGTGGACACGGGCATCACCCAGTCCAACGCCACGATGGTCTACGACGCCAACGGCAACCTCGTGGACGACGGCAAGTTCCTCTACGGCTACGACGCGCTGAACCGCCAGACGACGGTGAGCGACAAAGCTTCCTCTGGCCTGCTCTCCGAGTACGCCTACGCCGCCTCCGGCGAGCGCCTCTCCGCCATGCAGTACGACGGCGTGCCGGGCACGCCCTCCGTCACCGACTACGCCCGCTACCTGCGCGACGGCGCCGCCGTGGTCTGGGAGAACCGCGACTCCACCGGCCGCCAGAAATCCTACCTCTACGCCGCAGGAAGGATGGCCTTCACCAAGGAGTCCTACCTCGTCTGCGGCTTCGGCGGCCTGGCCCTGCAATCCTCCTCCCCCACCCTCGGCGCGCCGCAGGTAACCGCGGACGCCTCGGGGCTCACCGCCACCGCGAGCTTCGCCATCTCCACCGTCCCCGAGACCGTCTCCGCATTGGAAGTGCGGCTCGTCAAGGGGAACAGCCTGGTCTCGGCGCAGCGCATTGACCGGCCCCCATCCGGCTGGTGCGGCGGGACCTTCGTCACCTTCGGCGGCCTTCCCGAGGGCGCCGATTACCAGCTCGGCCTCACCGCCCTGAGCCGGGCGGGCATGGCTCAGGTGATGCCTCCCAAAGCCTACCTCGTCGAGCGCCTCCGCCTCGGCCTCGTCAAAGGCAGGCTCGCCGCCTGGACGGCACGGCGCATCAAGGACGACGCCGGCATCACCAAGGAGGAACTCGCCGCGGGCTTCGCCCTGCTCGCCCCGGCGGGAGCCGAGAACTTCACCGCCACGGCCAGCGCGGCCACGGGAACGACCGCCCTCGCCGCAACCACCGCCGCCGGCGACCTCCTCATGCCCAGCAACGCAGCATCCGCGACCGTGCAGGGAACCGCCGGCACCACGATGACCCTCGCCGCTCCCTCCGCCATCTCCGGCGGCGGCATCCAGCCCGCCGGCGGCATCGGAGGCGGCTGCACGCGCCACGCCGAGTACACCTACTACGCCGTGGACCACCTCGGAACCGTCCGTTACACCAGGACCTTCGATGACACGTTCACCCTGCTCTCCGCCAGCGTCCACGACTACGAGCCGTTCGGAGTCGAAATCCCCGCACAGGACGCCTGCGCCAACACCCACCGCTACACCGGCCAGGAACGCGACCCCGAAACCGGTAACGACAACTTCCACTTCAGATACTTCGCATCCAGCCTCGGCAGGTTCCAGAAACCAGACTCCATCTTCGACGGAGCGCCGAACCCGCAGGGATGGAACTTGTACACCTACGTCAAGGGCAATCCCGTCAACTTCAATGATCCGACGGGACATCTGGTCGGTCTCCCCGAGGTAGGCCATAGCTGGGCATCGGGCGGAATCACCGGAAACAGGCTCGAACATCAGCAAAACGACGAACGCGGCGGAGGACTCGGTCTCACCGGCGCTTACACCAACGGCGTCACGGGCATTCAGAAGGATGATCCGCACGGGAACTGGAGCGTGGTTTATACCCACCAGATGTTCACACCAAAAGACATGTCGTTCCAGTTCGACCCGGCCATCAAGCCCCTTCCCTCGAGCAGCGGTCAACCATCGCAGACCAGTACTCCCGTGAATAACGCTCAACCATCGCAGACCAATGTACCAGATCAGGTGCTGAAGGCAATTCCAGTAAAGCCTCCACCGGGTGCAGGGAGCGCAATAAGGTGGCAGTTATCCAAGAAATCGTCGGACGCCGGTGGCTGGATCGTTCAGGAGGTTAACGTGCATGATCCCTCCGGCCAGCTATATAAACACTACTGGGAAGCTTGGGATGTGCCTAAAGGATCGATCTTTACGTCTTATTCTGGTAATAACCCAGATTGGCCATACGACGATCAGTTTAAGGATCTTACCGGCTGGAAGGTCGAAGCCAGTGCCAGGTATTATGATGACGTGACGCTACCGAGTACATTCGTAATTGGCGGTGCAGGCACGTCCGCCGGCCGTTTACTATCCACACTGGTTGACCCTAAGCTGCCCCTCGACAACGCAACACCGCCGGTCCTTCGCACATTTCCATAACCGGACGAGACTGGCGGAGAAGCAAGGAGAGACCCATGGCAAGACGCCGGTACGTCACTAGAACGTTGGGCGCTCTCATTGCGCTCATGGCCCTCATGGCTGGAACAGCACGGGCAGCGGGAGATCCCCTGCTGAACGCCAAGCTCGAGGAAGCGATAGCCAAAGTGCGTAGCGGGAAAGACCCAACCGCACGATTCATGGAAGCACAACATCTTGCAGAGATGACCAAAGGAGTCAATCCTAAATCTGTTGATGACAAGACGGTCGCGGATATGGTTTCTCTCCTGGATGATCCCGATAACGGATGCAACTATTGGGTTGCTAGCGCTCTTGGAAATCTGGGGCAAAGGGCGGCCAAATTGGCGGTCCCGAAACTTCTGGCGGTGCTGCCTGGGGCGGATTGGGATGACGCAAGAGCCATCACTGGATTGACGTCAGCACCTGCCATTCGGTCAGCGCTGAAGCGGATGGGTGTAAAACCACCGCCGTTTG
>JAKAIJ010000120.1 GCA_021814355.1 Acidobacteriota bacterium | reverse complement strand
TTTTTCTTCATATACTTCACTATCATTATTTTTTGACATAAGAAAACAACATAAAAAAATATTGGATTGTTTACCAGTATCTGTATCATCCCCAATTTGCATTAATTCAATATTTTTCTTGTTTTTACACCCACCACCTCATCCTCTCCCTCGCTCGGCTTCGCCGGGACACCGACTGGTTCTACTACTACGGGTTCCTCGCCCGCAGGTACCACCCTCCACCCGACGGCCACGCCGGACCCGGCGCGGGCCTTACCCTGGCGGACCGGGTGCTGCGGGCCTCCCCCGCCCTCAAGGAGGGGATTCACCGCCTCCAGCAGAAGGTGGCGCGCTACCGGCACCCCAGCTTCGACGTCTACTTCGAGCCCAACTTCATCCCCCTCGACGAGATCCGCGCGGACCGGTGCGTCGCCACCGTCCATGACTTCTCCTTCCTGCACCACCCGGAGTGGCATCCCGAGGAGCGCGTGCGCTACTTCGAGCGCCACTTCCACCGGAACATCCGCAGGGCCGACGTGGTGCTGGTGGACTCGGCCTTTGTGAAGCAGGAGGCGCTGAGGCACCTTGCCCTGCCGCAGGAGCGGATCGTGGTGGTCCCGGGCGGCCACGACCCGGGGCTCTTCCGGCCCCAGCGGCCCGAGGCCGTGCGTGCCGTGTCGCTCAAGTACGACCTGCGCCACCCCTACTTCCTCTACGTGGGCACCGTGGAGCCGCGCAAGAACCTCGACCGGGTGCTGCGGGTCTTCGAGCGGTTCGCCGCCCGCGCCGGACGCCCGGTCCGGTTCGTCGTCTGCGGCACCCGGGGGTGGAGCAACCGCGCCCTCTTCCGGGAGTTCGAGCGCCTCGAGCAGATGGGGCTCCTGCGGTACCTGGGCCACGTCCCCGACGCCGACCTCCCGCCCCTTTACAGCGGGGCGCTCTCCCTGGTGTATTGTTCGCTCTACGAGGGGTTCGGCCTGCCGGTGGTGGAGGCCATGGCCTCGGGGTGCCCCGTGCTCTGTTCCGGCCGCTCCGCGCTGCCCGAGGTGGCCGGGGACGCGCCGCTCTACGTGGACCCGGAGGACTCGGACGCGATCCTCATGGGAATGGCGCGCCTGCACGAGGACGGCGCCGCGCGCGCCTCCATGGTGGAACGGGGATTGGCCCGCGCCGCGGGCCTCACCTGGGACGCCAGCGCCCGCAGCGTGCTGGAGCGCCTCACCCCGTCCGGAGGGGATAGCCCATGATGTCGCTCTCGGGAGCCACCCGACTCGCCGCCGCTACGGCGGCTCTGCTCCTCTGGCTCGCCCTGCTCCTGGGCACGTCCGCCTTCCCCGCCGGTGCGCTCTGCGCCGCGTCGCTCTTCGGCCTCGGGCTCGTCCGGCCCCGCTTCGCCCTGGGGCTTCTGCTCGTCCTCGCGGCCCTCTCCCCGCTGCCGGCAATCCTCGGAGCGATCGGCTGGTTTTCCCCAGCGGAGGGAGGACTCTGGGGGCTCTGGGCCGCCTACGCCTGGCGGGAGCGCAGCTCCCCCCGGAGACCCTACGACCTTCCCGGGACCGTCTCCGCAGCCTTCGGGGCCTACGCGGCCCTCTCCTGCTGCGCGCTCCTGTTTCGGGGCGGCACCGCGCCCGCCTCCCTTTGGACCGCCCTCGCCCGCCTTCCGGAGCTCGAGTCCGGTGCGCCGCTCTATGGCCTGCGCGCCACCTCCCTCCTGCTCGAAGGCCTCCTGGCGTTCCACCTGGCGCGCCGTCTCGATTCGGATCCCCAGCCGGCGAAGGCCACGGTCTGGGGGCTCTGGACCGGCGGGACGCTGGCCGCCGCATCGTTCTTCCTCTTCTTCCTGCCGCGGCTCGCGGACCCCCTCCACAACTGGGCGAGCTACCGCGCAGCGCTCACCTTCCGGGACCCGGAGAGCGCCTCGGCCTTCGGGCTTCTCGTGCTCGGCGCGGGGCTGGCGCTCGCCTCCAAGCGGGCCCGCTTTCCCCTGCTCTACCTCCTGCCGGGGATCCTCGTCCTCTTCTTCACCGGCTCCCGAACTGCGAACTTCATCGCCCTCGCGGGCGCCCTCGGCCTCGCGTTCTACGCGGGGGTGACCCGCCTCCGCCTGGCCCGCCCCGACGTGAGCGAGGACGAGCTGGCGCGCTCCCCCGCCGTCCTGCCGGCGCTCCTCGCGGGGGCCCTGGCGCTCCTTCTGCTCCTCTTTCCCTCGCCCTCCAAGCGGCGCTATCTCGACCTCGTCGTGCCGCACCGCCTCGTGGACCAGGGTCTGGCGGACCGGCTGGACCTCTGGGAGCCCGCCCTGAGGCTCCTGGGCGAGTTCCCCCTCTCGGGGATCGGTCCCGGAGAGTTCACTTACGCCCTGGGGGGACGGCCCGCCGTCGGCCATCCCGGCGCTCCCGCCAGCGCCCGCTGTTATCCTCTCCAACTGGCCGTGGAGTACGGTCTCCCCGCCCTCGGGCTCTGGCTCGGGCTGCTGGTCGTGGTGCTCCTCCCGGGGTTCCGCAACTGGCGCTATCTGCCCCCGGAGACGGCGGCCCTCCTCCTCGGGATCGCGTTCTACCTCGTCCACTGCCTCACGAGCGACCCGCTGCTCCTGCTGGAGCACCAGCTCTTCTTCTGGTCGGCGCTGGGGGCCCTCGCGGGCCGCTTCAGCCGCGTGGCCGACCGGGGCGAGGGGCCGGTGGCGAGGCTTCTCTGCGCGATCTGCCTTGCGGTCCCCCTCTGGGCCGCCTTTCAGCCGCTTCCGGCGCCGCCTTCCACCGGAGCGCCCCGGCCGTCCCATGGAGTGGCCGTGCCGTCTCCAGGCAATGGCCCTCCCACCGTTCCATAAGTTTTCGCGAATCGAGGAGAAACCCCTCGCCCGGGGCCCGGGCGCTCGCGGAGACTGACGGGATGTCCCTTCTAGAACTCCGCGCTGCGCAGGAGCGCGCCCTCCCGGGCGTGACGCTCCAGGGCGAGCTCGATGAGGCGGTCCAGAAGCTTCGGGTAGGGCAGGCCGCTGGCCTCCCAGAGCTTCGGGTACATGGAGATCCTGGTGAACCCCGGAAGGGTGTTAATCTCGTTCACCAGGGCTCCGCCGTCGGGCTTCAGGAAGAAGTCCACCCGTCCCATTCCCTCGCACTCGAGGGCGCGGAAGGCGGCCACCGCGAGGTCGCGGATCTTGTCCGACTGCCACGCCGGGATCTCCGCGGGAATCTTGAGCAGGGCGCCGTCCTCGTCAATGTACTTGGCCTCGTAGCTGTAGAACTCGTGCCGGGGCACGATCTCGCCGCAGACCGAGGCGCGGGGCTCCTCGTTGCCCAGCACCGCCACCTCGATCTCGCGGCCCGCGATGCCCTGCTCCAGGATGGCCTTGCGGTCGAAGCGCAGGGCGCGCTCCACGGCGGGCGCCACCTCCTCCAGCCGCTTCACCTTGGTGATGCCCACGGAGGAGCCGAGGTTGCAGGGCTTCACGAAGAGCGGCAGGCCCAGGTCCCGCACCGCGGCGGCGAGGTCGTCGCCGGGCGACCGGACGACCCGGAACTCCGGCACGGGCAGCCCCGCCTCCCGGAGGAGCCGCTTCATCACGTCCTTGTCCATCCCCACCGAGGAGCCCAGCACCGACGCCCCCACGAAGGGCGCGTTGAGCAGGCGCAGCAGCCCCTGGAGCGATCCGTCCTCGCCGAAGGTCCCGTGCATAAGGGGGAAGAAAACGTCCACGCTCTGGCGGACGAGGCCCGACTCGGGGTCCTTCAGGGAGAGGGCGCTGCCCGGTGCCTCCACGGGAACCACCGCGGGGGCCGAGGCGTTGAGGGCGATGAGCTTGGGGTTGGAGACGTTCAGGATGAAGGAGGCATCGGCGCCCAGGTGCCAGACGCCCGCCTTGTCCACACCGATGAGCAGGGGCTCGTATTTTTCCCGGTCCAGCGCCTCGTAGACGCTCTTGGCCGACTGGAGGGAGACCTCGTGCTCGCCGCTCTTGCCCCCGAAGATGATGCCGACGCGCCTTTTCAAGGCCATCCTCCCCGCCGCCGCGGCGGCGCCGCGGCCCATGATACCACGCCGCAGGCGTTCGCCATGTTCGTCCTCGGGGCTTTGGGGAGCCTGCAGAGGGCGCGTGCTCCCTTATCCAGGAAACGAGTGCCCGGCCCCGGAAGACCGTGGGCACGCGGGGCTGGACGGGGCGGGGCGGGACCGTTACACTGAAGCCGGCCCGAAAGGGGCCCACCACCGGGGAGGGGAACCCAATGATGCACGCACGTCGTCTCGTCTTTCCGGCCGCGATGGCCTTCGGCCTCGTGACCCTCGCCCAGGTCCTGACGCCTCCCCCGGGCACCCCGCCACCCCCGGCCCGCACGCCGGGAGAGCAGCTCGTGGACCAGAAGCGCTACGCCGACGGCCTCGCCACCGTCGAGGCGGAGCTCAAGACCGACCCCGACAACCCGGCGTTGAAACTGGCCCGGGTCCAGGCCCTGGCGGGGCTCTCCCGGTACGTGGAGGCCCGCACCGCAGCGGTTCAGGCCATGCTAGCCCATCCGACGGTCCCGGAGCTGCGGTACTGGGCCGGGGAGTGCTCCTGGATGGTCGGGATGACCACCCAAGCCATCACGCTCTGGAAGCCCCTCGCGGGCGACCCCACCTGGGGCACCGTGGGAGTGGACCGGGCCGTCACCGCGCTACGAGCCCTCGGTAAGGAATCCGAGGCGAAAGAACTCGCTCTCGCCTCCCTGATGAAGCCCGGCCCCGCTTCCCCGGCGCTCCTGCGACAGGCGCTGGAGCTGGATCGCTCCGTCGAGAATGGCCTGAAATACGTGGATATCCTTACCCAGGCGGACCCCCTCAATGCCTCCGACTACCGAAATCTCCGCAAGCTTTACGAACAGGCGGGGAGCGGCACCCTTTACGAGATAGCCCCGGGACTGCAGCTCCCGGCCACCATCCCCCTCAAGGAGCGCTCGGAGAGCCAGGAGTTCTCGTCCTTCGCTAACGGCTATGGCGGATCGTTTAACACGCTCAGTCTCACGACGGCCCCGCGGGTGGTAGTGCCCGTGGCCTTCAGTGCGACTTCCTCCATGAAGGAGTACATGGTCCTTGACACGGGCTCAGACACCTTCATGGTCACCTCCGCGCTGGTGAAGCGGCTCGGTCTTCAACCCGTGGCGACGGCCGAGTACGTGGGACTTGGCCACAAGGGAGTACAGGCCTCCAACTGGGTGCTCGTGAAGGAACTCCAGGTGGGACCGGTCGCCTTTCGAAACGTGCCGGCGATCGTCATCGAAAAGGGCGAAGATTTCTGGAAGGAGACCGCAGGGATCGTTCCCTTGTCCGCCCTGAAAGACTACGGCATCCTCTACAACCGCCGGAAGAGTACGCTCCGGCTTTACGCCTCGGGGACGCGGCCCGAGGAAGCGCTTGCGAGCACCGGTGTCATGACGGCCCCCTTCCTCTGGATCTCGGGACGCCCCTTCGCCCAGGTCCGCATTCAGGAGAAATCCAACCTGTTCTGCCTCCTCGACACGGGACTCGACAAGAGTCTCCTCGATACGCGCCGGGCGAACGAGTTGGGAATCAAAGCCAACGTGAAATACAAAGCTCAGACGATCACGGCCATGTCGGGGACTTTTTTGGCGAATATCGCCAATGACGCGGTGATCTGCCTGGGCCCCGCCAAGCTCAATATGGGAACGGTGTTTCTGGCCGACTTACCCGAGGGGTGGGGTATTATAACCCACGGGATCATTGGTCGCGACGTCCTGGACCTCTTCAGCATCTACATTGACTACCGGGCCAACGTCCTGGCCTTCAAAGGTTACGACAAATAGCGGGGAAGGGCGGCGCCTCTGGAACAGCGAGAGGCGGGCGCCCCGGCCCGCCTCTCTCCGTTTCCAGGGGATCGGCGTGCTGAAGGAAGCGGCTCAGCCGCCTTTGAGCGCCCCCCGGTGGACGAGCGTCGCCCCCGACTGCGCCGTCGGCATGAGGACCAGCTCGGTCACGTCCACCCGCGCCGGCCGCGAGGCCGCCCAGACTACCGCATCGGCTACGTCCTCGGGCCGCAGGGCCTCCAGGTTCTTGTACACCGCGGCGGCGCGGGCCTCGTCGCCCCGGAACCGCACCTTCGAGAACTCGGTCTGCACCATGCCTGGGTCCACCGTCGTGACGCGCACGGACGTGCCCGTGAGGTCCATCTTGAGGGCCCTCGTGAGCCCCCTCACCGCGAACTTGGAGGCGCAGTAGACGCCGCCGCCGGGGTAGGTCTCCCGGCCCGCCACCGAGCCGATGTTGATGACGTGGCCGCGGCCCCTCGCGACCATGCCGGGCAGGACGCGGCGCGTCACGAACAGGAGCCCCTTCACGTTGGTGTCGAGCATCTCCTCCCACTCGGCGGGGTCGCCCTCGTGCAGCTTGTCGAGCCCCCGGCCGAGCCCCGCGTTGTTCACGAGGACGTCCACCGCGGCCCATTCCGGGGAAAGGGCGGAGAGCGTCGCGTCCACGCAGGCGCGGTCCCGCACGTCCAGAAAGAGGGGAAGCACCCGCCCCCCGGTCTTGCGCAGCTCCTCCGCCAGGGCCTCGAGCCGCTTCCGCCGGCGAGCCGCCGCAACCACCGCCGCCCCCGCGCCCGCGAAGGCGCGGACGCAGGCCTCCCCGATTCCGGCGCTGGCCCCCGTGACCAGGACCACCTTCCCCTTCAGGCTCTCCATGCGTCCCCCTGCCGGCGACGAGTATAACCGGAGAACCGCGGGCCGGGTAGCCGCGTACCATGGACTGGAGGGCCCTGGGCGCGGCCACGGTGTAGAATAAGGAGCGGAGAGTCCCATGGACGCGAATCGCGCCTGCTTCATGACGGTCCTGGTTCTGGCGGCCTCGCTGGCCGCCCTTGCCGCCGCACCCCCGCCGGCGCCCCAGGACTCGTCTCAACCGCCGTCCGTGTCGGAGACCCTCTTCCTCCTGCAACAGAAGCTCGACTCGGAGCGCTACGCCGAGGGGCTGGCCCTGTCCGAGCGCGCGCTGACCCTCTGGCCCAAGCACCCCGACGTCCTCTACGCCCAGGCCCTCTGCCTCGTGGGGCTTCACCGGACGAAGGAGGCCGCCGCCAAGCTGGAAGCCCTCGCCGAGAAACACCCCGATCGGATCGAGTTCCGTTTCAAACAGGCGGACTGCCTGCTCTCCACGGGCGACGTGGCGGAGGCCCTGCAGCTCTGGGCCGCCTTCTTTTCCGACCCGGGGTGGGGCGAGGTGGCTTACTCCCATAGCGTCAAGGCGCTCCTCGCCTCGGGCCGCGAGGACGAGGCCCGGGCCCTGGTGGACGAGGGCCAGCGCAAGCTCGGCCGCGCCTCCGAAGACCTGCTCCGCTACGGGCTCGACCTGGAGCGAGACGGCAGGAAGGGGCTGGCGATCCTCGAGCGGCTCAAGCTCTTCGACCCCCAGGACCAAAAGGGGTACGGCGCCCTCTCCAAGCTCTACGCCGCGGTGGGCGACGGCGCGCTCTACGTCGAGGAGGCGCCCGCACCGGGGACGGTGATCCCCCTCGAGAACGTTACCGACCCCCGCGAAGGCAGCACCCTGGGCCTCGCCGGGGGGGACGCCTTCTTCATCCGGGAGCCCGCCGCGCCCGTCCTCTCGGTCCCCGTCTCCATCGGCGGCGCAAGGCCCGAGTGGATGATGCTCGACTCCGGAAGTCCTCTGGTCTTCCTCAGTCCGCTCCTGGCGGACCGCCTCGGCCTCAAGCCTATAGCCAAGAT
>JAKAIJ010000119.1 GCA_021814355.1 Acidobacteriota bacterium | reverse complement strand
CCCCAATGGCGTACAGCGCAGAGAAAAGCGTGAAGACGGCCGCGGCGCCGGCGGCGACGCACCGCGCGGCCACGCGAAGCCGCGAACGGACGCCCTCCCCCTCGTAGACGTTGAGCCCCGCGGCGAGGGCGGGAACGAGCAGGGGGCCGGCCCAGACCAGGTTGGTGAGCGACCAGCGGTGGGCGGCGGCGCCGAGCCCCGCCGCCGCGAGGGCCCAGAGGACCCCCAGGCGCGCGCCGGACCACCGGCGCCCCCAGGCCGCCGCGGCCAGCCCCGCGACTGCCGCCAACGGGAGCGAGAAGGTCAGCGCCAGGGAGGCCGTCAGTGCCAGATTGAAGAGGGGCCGGGAGACCCAGGCCCCCGAGCCCCAGAGCGCCCGCACCATCTCCCAGCCCGCGAGGGGGCCCGTCGCGTTCCCGGGGATCCCACGGTAGCGCGACGCCGGAAAGAGGACCCACTGGTGGAGGAGCTCGACAGGGGAGACTGCGGGCAGAAGGTAGAAGGCGAACGCCAGGGCCGTCGAGCCGAGCCCCGCGAGCCACGCCAGCCCCAGCATTCTGCGCCGCCCCCCCTCGGCGGGGACCCAGGGCAGGACAAAGAGCGCGACGGCCGCGGCGAAGTAGAGCCCCTGGTCTTGCAGGGAGAAGCCCGCGAGCCCGGTGAGCGCGCCCGCCAAAAGGCCCCAGCAGAGCGGGCGTGGAGCGTCGAGACCCGAAAGGAGGGCCAAGGCGGCCCCGAGCTGGAGCAGGTCCACCACCCAGTGGTGGCTCGGAACCGGCCAGTAGGAGACCCCGAAGGCGGTGAGGAGGGCCGCCGGCAAGCAGCGCGCCCAGACGCTTGCACCGAACCGCGCCACGAGCCGGTCCGCCAGGAGCACGAGCAGAAGACCGTAGAAGAGGGCCAACAGCCGCTCCTGGAGGACGCCCACTCCGAACAACTTGAACACCAGCGCCGTCGGCAGGAACGAAAAAGGGGGGACGATCTCGAAGAAGTCCCGGTGGGGTACCTGCCCCTGCGAGATGCGCCAGGCGTCCATGACGGCGACCCCCTCGTCGCCGAGGAGGAGCTTTTCGTCCAGGAACCGGATCTGGAAGAGGAGGGACCAGGCGAAGAGCGCCCCGAGGGCGAGCGCTCCCCAGCGGGTGGAGTGGGCCGCATGGCCCCGCGCGGCGGGCGGCGCGCTCCCCCGCGGCGAGGCCCATCGAAAACCGCCGCTCACGAGCGCCGCCTCATGGCTTGCGCTCCCACAGGGCGTAGGTCTGGTTCTGCCATACCCTTGAGTAGTGGCCTGCCAGATACGCATCCGCGGGGTCGGCCATGTCGAGCCCTCCGGCGGCGCTGAACCCCCACGGGACCCTTTTCTCGTCGAGGGCCCGGGTCCAGCGGGCGGCCTGCTCAGGCGCGTGGTAGCCCGACGGAAGGTAGAAGGTGAAAGGCGTCGGGTTGGGCCGGAGCGCCAGGAAGGAGACCAGAGGGAGGTAGCCTCGCACGAAGGCGGGTCCGTCCCGCGGAACCCGCGCCTCGATGGCATCCAAGAACTCCTGGAGCTGTCTGGCCTCGTTGGGGTTGAAGGTGCGGTAGCTCCCCGCGGCCCCGGAGATCGGAAGGCCCGGCGTTCTCAGGACGAAGAGACAGCGCAGAAAGCCGAACCCCAGGAAGACCAGAAGTAAAAAGGCCGCGCAGGAGCGGGTCAGCCACGAGAGGAACCGCGCGCGCGGCGTCCCATCCGGCTCATCCAGCCGGTCGAGCAGGATTCCCGCGCCCAGCATGGGCAAGGGGGCGGCCCAGATCAGGTTCATGAGGGACCACCGGTGGAAGGCGGTTCCGAGGAACGCCAGGCCCAGCGCGGCAAGAAGCGCCACGCGGTACCGCCCGAAGCCGGGGGAGCGCCAGAGGATGAAGACAACGGGCGGAAAAAGGAGGGGCAGGGCATAGAGCACCATGGAGCCCAGGGCCACGGTGCCGGTGTAGAGAGGGGCCCTCCGGAGCGCCTCCGGGGCCCACTGGCCGAGGAGCTGCGACCACCCGGCCCGCAGCCCGACGACGTTGTCCGGGATGCGGCGGTACTGTGTGAGGGGCGCCATGACCCAATCGCTCCAGAGCGTGGGGAGACCCGCCGACAGGAGCGGCGCCAGGAGCAGGGCCGCCGCCAGCAGGCCGCCCGCGGCCAGCCCCAGCGCCAGCGGGCGGCGCCTCGTCCGGTCCGCCGCGGGCAGGACGAGGCCGAAGACCGCCAACGCCGCGAGACCGCCCTGGTCCTGGAGCGTGAAGCAAGTGGCCGACAGGGCCGCGCCGGCCGCGGCGGCCCAGAGAAAGGTCTTCTCCCGCGCGGCTTGCAGCAAGGCCAGAAGAGCCGCGAAAAGAAGCAGATCCGCCAGCCAGTGGTGGCTCGGAATGGGCCAGACCCCCACCCCGAAGGGGACCAGGACGGCGAGGGCGGAGGCCTGGTAGAGCGGGGCGCGGATCAGGGCGCGGGACGCCGTCCAGGCGAGCCCCAGAAGCGCGAGGCCGTAGACCACCGCGAGGAGGCGGCTGGCGACCACCGAAACCCCCAAAACCTTGAAGACCGCCACCAGCGACCAGGCGGAAAGCGGGGGGATGATCTCGAAGTAGTCGCGCTGGGGGAGTTCGCCGCGGGTCATCCGCCAGGCGTCCACGGCCGTGACCCCTTCGTCCCCGACCACCGGCTTCAGGTCGAAATGGAGGGAGAGAAAGAGCGCGCCGAGCAGAACCGTCAGGACCGGCAAAAACCGCGCCAGCCGGTGCGCCCAGCCCCTAGGTGCGGTGCCCGTGCCCATCCTCCCGCTCCTCAAACAGGGGTTATCTTACCGCAAGACGCAGGCCCCACAGGCGTATGAGCGCCCTTGCCGGGCCAGCGCGCCCGTGGGCGGAGTCACCGCCGCGGCGGGGTCGGCGTCGCGGCCGGGTCGGTGGCGGTGGGAGCGGACGGCGAGGGAGAGACCGCCTCCGGCCTGCGCCTCAGGAGGCGGTAGGGTCCGCCGGACCAGACCGGGAAGTAGTGATCCAGCAGGAAGTCCTCCACCGGAGTCCCCCGCAGAACGTCGCCGGCTACGAGCACGTGGGCCTCCTTGCGGGCCTCCAGCGAGCGGATCACCTCCTCGGCCTGCTCGTCGGTGTTGTACCCGGGGTGGAGCAGGAGGTTGAACCGCGTCGGGTTGGGCCGCAGCGTGAGGAAGTTGACCGTGGGGAGAAAGCCCCGGCAGAAGAGAGGCGCTCCCTTGGGGACGTACTCCTCCACGGCGCCCACCACCGCCCGCAGCTCCGCCGCCTCGGAGGAGGCGAGGGCGTGGACCGTCCCGGCCGGCGTCTCGATGGGGTTCGTAAGCCCCCGGCGCGCCTCGAGAAAGAGCACGCCGCCGTAGACCGCCGCGATGAGGCCGAGGAGGGCGGCGACGCTCCCGCGCAGGAGCGCCCCGCGCCCCTGCGGGCGCTCTTTGCCGGCCCGGGGGAGCGCCGCCAGGAGGGCGACGAGGAGGGCGGGGGTCGCCCAGTTGAGGTTGGTGAGCGACCAGCGGTGGAGGGCGCATCCCACCGCGGCCCCGGCCCCGGCCCCCAGCAGGCCGGCGGTCTCCCGCGGAAGCCGGCGACGCCACGCCGCGGCCAGCAGGGCGATGGGCGCGGCGAAGGGCAGAGCGAACATGACCAGGGCGGCCCCCGAAAGCGAGAGGGCGTAGAGCGGAGCTCCGGTCCACCGCCCGTCCGACCAGAAGGTGGCGAGCAGCCCCATCCCGCCGAAGAGCCCCTGGCTGTTGCTGGCGACCTCCTTGTAGTGGGCGAGGGGGAACCGGAACCACTGGTCCCACAGCGCGCCGGGGGAGACGCTCGGAAGAAGCCAGGCCAAGAGGGCCGCGGCGATCACAAGTCCCCCCGTGCACCACCCCAGAAAGAGCCGCTTTCGGGCGGCGTGGTCCGGAATCCAGGGGAAAAAGAAGAGGCCGAGGCCGAGCAGGAAGTAGCCGCCCTGATCCTGCATCGAAAAACAGGAGAGGGCGGTGAGCGCCCCCGCCCCGAACGCCGTCCACGCAGGCCGGGGCGACCCCGCCCCCCGGGCGAGCAGAGCCATGGCCGCGAGTTGGAATGCGTCGGCGTACCAATGGTGGCTCGGGATGGCCCAGAAGGCGACCCCGAACGCGCCCAGGAAGAGGAGCCCCGCCACCCGCAGGGTCCTTCCGGTGCCGAGGTGGACCAGCAGGGCGTCCGAAGCCCAGAGCAGAAAGAGACCCACCGCGAGGGCGTTGAAGCGCCACGCGAGGACGCCGGGACCGAAAAGGGCGAACGTCAGGGCCGTGGGGAGCATGGAAACGGGGGGGACGATCTCGAAGAAGTCCCGGTAGGGCATCTCCCCCGCGGCGATTCTCCAGGCGCCCAGGGCCTGGATGCCGTCGTCCCTGAGGGTGAGGGTGCAGTTGAGGACTTGGAGAAAGTAGAGGGCGCACGAGAGCCAGGCGAGCGCCAGGAGGGCCCGGCCGAGCCGCCCCCCCCCCGCGTCCGGCCACGGGTTCGTCCGCCGGGTCTGCCTCAGGCGGAAGCCTCTCATTTCGTCAGGCTGTTGATGGCGCGGAATCGGGCGGCGACGGGCACGGGCGGTCCCCGGAACACTCTAACAAAGAGAAGGCGGGCAGGGAAACCCTGCCCGCCCTGGATGAAGCCTGAAGGGAGACTAGCAGTTCTTCTGCTTCCCGTCGGGGGACTGCAGGAAGGAGGAGTCGCCCCAGACGATGTCGGACTGGTAGCAGTGGGTCTGCAGCGTGCCCGCGTTGGTGGGGGCCGCCACGTTCCAGGCCGCGTTTATGGCCGCATAACCTGCTACGCCCGGGTCGGTGCCGCCGCCGCTGGCGCGGTCGTTGCCCATGCAGCCCAAGGTGAAGTGCGTGCAGACGGTCTCGCCCAGCTGCGGGTTGATCGTCGCGCTCGCAACGCCGGAGTTGAAGGTGTAGGGCACCTTCCAACCGTCCATCGGCGGAACGGCCTGGATGTAGTCGGGCACGATGGCCGGGGAACCGGCGGCGTCGTTGAAGATCCACTGCACGGCCGGGTCGCCGTTGTGGGTGGCGTTGGGGTACCCGCCGTAGTCCGTGCTGAAGGACTGCATGGAGTTCGCCAGGCTCTTGACCTCCGACGTGGAGCGTTTCTGGCGCGACCGCTCGATGGCGTCGAGCAGGTTGGGGATGGCGATCGCGGCGATGATGCCGATGATCGCCACGACGATCAGAAGCTCGATCAGGGTAAAACCTCTCTGTTTCCGCATGCGTCACCTCCTCTTCATCTCGACGAGAACTGCAATCACCATGCCATGAAAAAGCGCTCCACCTGCACCAAATTCCCCCGACTCTGACATACCGTGTCCGTTGGCGGGTGACAAACGATGTCCATCCGCATGCGCCGTTTCCGTCAGCACTTTCGCTGCTTTCCGTCGGGGGACTGGACGAAGTGGGCGTCCCCCCAGAGGATATCCGACTCGTAACAGTGGGTGATCATCGTCCCCAGGGCCACAGGCGGCTCCTGGCACCAGCTCGCCTGGATGGCGGGGGCGGGAGCGGAGCCGTCCGTTCCGCCGCCCGGCGATTTGTCGGAACCGAGGGAGTAGATGACGAAACGGCTGGCGATGGGCTCCCCCAGGCTGCCCTGGATGACCGTGCTGTCGGGACCCGCCCCGTAGGTGTAGGGGATGTTCCACCCGTCCCGGGGGGGGACCGCCTGGATGAGGCTCGGGATGATGACCGGTCCGGTGGCGTCCGCCACGAGGGGCCAGGTCACGAAGGGGTCCCCGTTGTGGGTCGAGTTCGGGTAGCCTCCGTAGTCCACGGCGAAGGCCTGCATGGCCACCACCATGGTCCGGATCTCGCTGGTGGAGCGCTTCTGACGGGACCGTTCGATAGCGTCGAGCAAGTTGGGGACGGCGATGGCGGCGATGATGCCGATGATCGCCACCACGATAAGCAGTTCAATAAGGGTGAAACCGGACTGCTTGCGCATCAGGGACCCCCGATCTTGACGGAGACGAGGACAGCAAGAAAAATGCCAACCCCGAGGCAGCTCAAGATGGCGAGCCGCCCGGTGAGTCCGGCTTCACGGCCACCGCGTTCCAGGAGTTCCGGTTGTGCCACCTCATTCGTAATTCTTGACAATGAAGGGCATTAAGCCATCCTTCAAGAGTCTCGCGCCGGAGGTAGTGGGCGATGGGGGGGCAGAGGTGGTCGAGCACGATGTGTTCCACCTCCCGGAAGGGAAACCTCGAAATGTAGACGAGGTAGGTGGCGTAGGGAAGCCATCCCGGGAGCCTCTTTCCGTGTCCGCTGGCGGGTCGGTAGAGGGTCTTGAGCAGGAGGTAGAGGAAAACCGCGAGGGGCCAGGTCAGGATCCTCAAGAGACGGGTCGGGATCCGGGAGGTGATTCCCCTCCGCAGCGGGTCCACCAACCGGACCACCCAGCCGTTCCCCTCCCGCGCGTAGACCCAGAGGCAGAGCGTCCCGCCCGGCTTCAGGATCCGCCAGAGTCCCCGGAGCCCGGCCTCCGGGTCGGCCAGGTGGTGGAGGACCCCGACGCAGAAGACCGCGTCGAACCGGCCGTCCGGGAAGGGAAGGTCCAGAAGGTCCGCCCGGACGGCGTGCGTCTGGGGCGCCTGCTGGGTGTTGGCCGCGGCCAGGTAGACCGCGCGGGAGAGGTCCACGGCGAAGAGGTGCGCCGGTCCCCACCCGGAGACGGTCCGGGTGTGGCGCCCCTTTCCGCACCCTGCCTCCAGGACGGCCTTTCCGGCGAAGTCCGCGGGGGTCAGGGGCGAAATCCAGTCCAGGAACTGGCGCTCGTGGTACTCGGCCACGTGGGCGTGGAGGTGCCAGGAGTCGCCGAACTGGCGGACCGTCTGGGCCGCCTCCTCCCCCCGGGCCTCTTCGTCCCGGGCGAGCTCGAGGACGCCGTCCACGAACGGGTAACTCCGGCCGCAGGCGGCGCAGGCCATGGCGGGGCCCCCGGCGGGCGCAAGGGGGCCCCGGCAGGCGGGACAGAGGACCCACCCCGGCGGAGGCAGGCTCACGCGACCCTCCAGCGGCGGCCCCAGGCCACCGCGGTCAGGAACGCCCAGAGGGGCTTGCGGTGGTCCGCCCGCCGCGCCAGGTGCTCACACCAGAGTCGGCGCGGCTCCTCGAACCGCAGGAAGGGGAGCTCCCTCGCGGCCTTTTCCGAGAGGCACTCCTCGGCGAAGGGCCGCAGGGGGCCGCAGAGCCACCGAGCGAGGGGGATGCCGAAGCCCTTCTTGGGGCGGTCGAGGAAGCCCGCGGGGAGGTCCCCCGCGAAGGCCTCCTTGAAGATCCGCTTGCCTGAGCGCCCCTCCAGCTTCCAGGCGGCGGGCATGGAGAAGGCGAGCCGCACGACGGCGGGGGCGAGCAGGGGGACGCGCGCCTCGAGGGAGCAGAGCATGCTGGCCCGGTCCACCTTGGCGAGGATGTCCTCCAGCAGATAGGTGTGCAGGTCGAGCCACTGGGCCTGGGTAACCGCGTCCTGGAACGGGGGGGGCGGAATCCAGCCCAGCGGAGCCACCTCGCCCGCGGCCGCGCCCGGCGCCAACGCCCGCGCCGCCTCGGGAGACCAGGCCCCCAGCCAGCAGAGGTGGCGCTCGGGCATCTCCCTTTCGGCGCCGTCTCGGAACTTGCGCAGCTTGTAGGGAAAGGTGAGGTCGGCGTGGGAGACCGGCAGGAGCGCGTCCGCCAGC
>JAKAIJ010000118.1 GCA_021814355.1 Acidobacteriota bacterium | reverse complement strand
CGATCTCGATCCTGCAGGCCGTTCTGTCGGGACTCTGGGGGATCGTCCCTCCCGTCGCGGCGACGATCTACACGGGCCGGGGAACGCCGCTTGCCGCCGTCCTGGCCGTCTTCTCGGCCGTGGCGACGCTGCTGGCGCTCCGGGGGTTCGGCAGGGGCCGCTTCGGTCTCTCGGACAACCCCGCCCAGGCGGCCCCCGCGGCCGCGGCGGTTCTCGGGCTCTTCCTTCTGGTGGTGCCCGCCCTCGCCCCCGAGAAGGACCTCTCCCCCTTCGTGAAGGAGCTGGACCGGACGCTCCCGGCGGGCCGGAGCGTTGCCGTGCTTGGCGCGGACGAGACCCTCCGTGGTATCATCCCCTTTGTAACGGGCCGTCCCGTCAGGGTTCTGTCGGCGCGCGACCTGGCCTCGGACGCCCCCCCGGACTGGCTTCTCTGGCACGGACGCGAGGAGTCTCTTCTTCAAAAGCTCCGGGCGCTGGGATACCGGCAGAGGCTGGCGCGGAACTTCGGCCCCGAGAGGACGCTCTCGCTGTGGCACCGCACGCCCCCCGGGACGCCGGAAAGGGAGCCCTCCCGATGAAGAAGCCCTTCGTCCAGCGCGACGCCTTCCTCCCCTTCTCCAAGCCCACCATCCGGCAGGCGGAGATTGACGAAGTGGTGGACAGCCTCCGCTCCGGCTGGATCACGACGGGCCCCAAGGCCGAGCGGTTCGAGAAGGCCTTCGCCGAGTACACGGGCTTCCCCGAGGCGCTCGCGCTCAGCTCCGCCACGGCCGGGCTTCACATCGGTCTGATCGCCCTGGGCGTGAAGCCCGGCGACGAGGTGATCACCACCCCCATGACCTGGGCCGCCACGGTGAACATGATCGAGGCGTGCGGCGGGACGCCCGTCTTCGTGGACATCCACCGGGACACCTGCCAGATGGACGAGCGCCAGGTGGAGGCCGCGGTGACCGGAAGGACCGTGGGCATCCTCCCGGTCCACTACGCCGGCGCGCCGTGCCACGTGGGCGCCCTTCTGGAGGTGGCGCGCCGCCACGGCCTCTGGCTCTTCGAGGACGCCGCCCACGGCGTCGGGACGCTCTACCAGGGGGAGCACGTGGGGGCCTTCGGCCGCCTCGGGGTCTTCTCCTTCCACCCCATCAAGAACATGACCACGGCCGAGGGCGGCCTGCTCACCCTCAAGGAGCCGGAGCTGGCGCGCGCGCTGCGCGCGTGGCGGTTCCACGGTCTCGAGAAGTCCGCCTGGAACCGCTACGCCGAAGGCGGGTCCCCCCAGGTGGAGGTGATCCTGCCGGGCTTCAAGTACAACTTCATGGACCTCCAGGCGGCCCTCGGAATCCACCAGCTCGCCTCGGTAGACGAGTTCAACGCGCGGCGACGCCACCTGGCGGCCCTCTACGACCGGCTGCTGGCGGAGGTCCCGGAGGTGGAGCGCCCAGGCGTCCCCGCCTACGACCACTTCCACACCTGGCACCTCTACGTCGTCAAGGTCCTCGACTCGGCCGGGCTCGCCCGCGACGCCTTCATGACCGAGCTGAAGGCCCGCAACGTCGGCACGGGGATCCACTTCCGGGCCGTCCACACCCAGCCCTACTACGCCCGGAAGTACCCCCAGTGGCTGGGCAAGCTGCCCGAGGCCGAGTGGGTCAGCGACCGCCTTTTCTCCCTTCCCCTCTTCCCCGCCATGGAGGACGAGGACGTGGCATACGTGGTGGACGCGTTCAAGGACGTGTTGGCGCACGCCAGGGGGTGACGCCGTGACGTCGAGGGCTCCCTACCTCTCCATCGTGGTCCCCGTCTTCAACGAGGAGGAAAACCTCCCGGAGCTCCTCGGCCGCCTCGCCAAGGTGCTCGACGGGCTCGGAAAGCCCTACGAGGTGGTCCTGGTGAACGACGGGAGCCGCGACCGCTCCCTCCAGCTCCTCAAGGAGGCCGCCGCCGTGGACCCACACCTGGTGGTGGTGGACTTCAACCGCAACTACGGGCAGCACGCCGCAGTCTTCGCGGGCTTCGAGACTTCCCGCGGGGAGATCGTGGTCACCCTCGACGCGGACCTGCAGAACCCGCCCGAGGAGATCGGCAAGCTGGTGGCGATGATGGAGCGGGGGTTCGACGTCGTGGGATCGGTGCGGCAGCAGCGCAAGGACCCCCTCTTCCGCAAGATCGCCTCCCGCATCATCAACAAGGTCACCTCCTCGGTCACGGGCGTCCAGCTCTCCGACTACGGCTGCATGCTCCGCGCCTACCGCCGGGAGGTGGTGAAGACCCTCTGCTCGTCGAAGGAGATCTCCACCTTCATCCCCGTCCTCGCCGACATGTTCGCGGGCCGGGTGACCGAGGTGCCCGTGGCCCACGCCGAGCGATCGCGGGGCCAGAGCAAGTACAGCGTCTGGAAGCTCGTCAAGCTCCAGTTCGACCTCATGACCAGCTTCTCGCTCCTGCCGTTGCGCACCACCATGGTGGTGGGGTTCGCCACCTCCATCCTGGCCATGGCCGCGGCCCTCGTCCTGATCGCCGGCCGGCTCATCAAGGGGCCAGAGTGGGCGGTCAGCGGAACCTTCACCCTCTTCTCCGCGGCCTTCTTCTTCATGGGGATCATTCTCTTCGGCCTGGGGCTCCTGGGCGAGTACGTGGGCCGGATCTACCAGGAGGTGCGCCGCAGGCCGCGCTTCGTCATCCGGCAGGTCATTCACGTCTCCTCCCCTGATCGGGACAAGGCATGAGGCCCCCCGCTAGAATCTGTGCAAGTTATGGAAGCCGCGCGCAAGCAAAGAGAGGGGGTGGGGCACGGTGGAGCAATCGCGGAGCAGGTCGCCGGCTGGTAGGGCCGCTGAGCGAGGAAGGCGGTGAGGCGGAAAGCCGAAGAAGCGTGAAAAGGAAGATTGCTTCGCAGCGGCTCGTTCCGCGGCGCCCTCGCAATAACGCCTTCATAAGGCTTTCTGAATCGCCGACCCTCGCTCAGCGTGAGGCGCCAAAGGCGCCGGTCGGCCTGCCCATCGAAGCGGCTGCACAGATTCGTGAGAGGGTCCAGGCATGAAAGCCGTCGTGATGGGCTATCACACGATGGGCTGCGTGGGCTTTGACGCCCTCCTGCGCCACGGCTTCGAGATTCCCGCCGTCTTCACCCACCGGGACGACCCGCACGAGGAGGTCTGGTGGGAGTCGCTCGCGGCACGGGCCGAGGCCCGGCGCATCCCCGTCCACTATCCCGAGAGCCTCAAGGACTCCCGCTGGGTGGAGACGGTCCGCGGGTACGCCCCGGACTTCATCTTCTCCTTCTACTTCCGATTCATGATCCCCGTCTCCATCCTGGAGCTGCCGCCGCGGGGGGCGCTCAACCTGCACGGCTCCCTCCTGCCCCGGTACCGGGGCAGGGCTCCCGTCAACTGGGTGCTCGTGAACGGCGAGACCGAAACCGGGGTGAGCCTCCACTACATGGTGGCCAAGCCCGACGCGGGGAACCTCGTGGACCAGGAGCGGGTGTCCATCGCCTTCGAGGAGACGGCGCGGACCCTTTACGCGAAGCTCGAGGCCGCCGCGACGGCCCTGCTGGACCGGACCCTGCCCAGGCTCAAAGCCGGGACCGCCCACTCTTCGCCGCTGGACCTGACGGTGGGCTCCTACTTCGGCGGGCGCAAGCCCGAGGACGGGCGCGTGGACTGGAGGTGGCCCGCCCTTCGCGTCTACAACCTCGTCCGCGCCGTCACCCACCCCTACCCCGGCGCCTTCACGACGCTGGGGGGCAGGAAGGTCTTTCTCTGGTGGGGGCTGCCGGAAACGGACCTCGCGGCCGACGGGGCCGGAGTCGAGCGGCGGGGACCGGAAGGGGGCTCGGCCCGTGTCGTTCCCGCGCCCGGCGCGGTCCTCTCGGTGGACGCCGGCGGCGTTCGAGTCTCCGCGGGGCAGGGCGCCTTGAACCTGCTAAGATGCCAGACGGAGGGAGGCCCCGAGCTGGAGGCCGCCGCGTGGGCGGCGTCCGAGGGGGTCGCCCCGGGAACCGTGCTCGGGACCTAGCAGGCGGCTGAGAAACTCGCATGGGCCTACGGGAGTTTTTCAGCAGTTGTTAACAGAACTTGGCGCCGGTGTAGGCCCGCCTGAAGCCGCGGAGAGTTTTTCCTTGACAACCTACGCAGTGGAAGGTATCGTCGGGTTCAAGATATACCTAAGCAAAACTTTGGCGAGGGGAGGGAGTGTTCGATGAGGAGAACGGGGAAGGCGGGAGCGCGGTTTCTGATGTCTGCCTGTTTGGGCCTCGTTGGCGTGGCCGCGTTTGGCCTTGAGCCGAACCACCCCGGCCCGCCGGAACTTCCGCCCGGGATGAGGGGCCTGTGCGTCCCCCAGAGGGCCGCCCCGCTGGGACGGGGCCGCGCGAACCCCGTGGCCGCCGGCCCCGCCAGCCCGCTCCCGTGCGCCGCCGCCGATGCTCCCTCCTTCACGCCGGACGGCATTACGCTCATGGTGACCAAGACCCCCTTCACCGATCCGAGGGACGACACCCGTCAGTACTACGTCCTCGGCCTTAGCTGGAGCGGGGGCACCGGGCCCTACCGCGCGTCGGCGGCGGAGGACGGCCCCTTCCGCCAGCGGGTGCGGACCCTCGCCACCAACTACACCGCCACGACGCTCAACGTCCCCGAGAGACGCTCCGCGGTCCTGGAGTGCTTCGAGATTTCCGAGACGGGCGCCGTCAGCACGCCGGTCCAGAACGTCGGCTACGACCCGCCCCCGGCGCCCTCCACGACCTCGGTCAGCCCCTCGGAGGTCTGGTGGGGCGACACCTTCACGGTCACGGGCAGCTACCTGGACCCCAACCCCACCGGCGACCTGCTCACCCTCCACGACCGCCTGCTCGCCGCCAACAGCGCCGTCGCGGGTCCGGACGGCTTCGCCACCTCGGCCACCTTCACGGTGCCCGAGGACGCCCGCGGCAGCTTCCTCGGGGTCCGGGCCAACGGGCGCCAGGAGGACTCCCTGGCCTTCCTCACGATGAGGCCGCGGGGGCTGGGGCCCTGGACCGGCCTCCGGGCCATCGTCTACGCCCCGCAGACGGGCCACTTCTGGGTCGCCTCCGAGGGACAGATCCAGGAGGTGGACCTCTTCCGGCATGACCCCGTGGTCATCCGCACCATCTCCGGCGTCGTCAAGCCCAGTATTTCCCGCGTCAGCGACACCGGCGTCCTCGTCTACATCAGCGGCCAGTCCGGAACCGCCAAGGTCTACCAGGTGGACGTCGCCACCGGCAACGTCTCGGAGTACGCGAACACCAACGACAGCGGGTTCACGAACCCCGTCCTGGCCGTCGGGATCGGGCTGGAGCCCGACGCCTCCGCCTGTTACCTCGCCGACAACTCCGCCGGCGGCTGGCTCGTCCGCATCCCCGCCGGCAATACCTCTCCTATCAAGAACACCTACGGCAACCGCTGGTTCTTCTTCGCCGACCCCGCCCCCGTCGAGGTCGGGTCGGGACACCGCGTCTACACCTCCGACGACGGCACCTACGGCCCCATCCTCACCGTCTCCACCGAGACCATCACCTACCTCGTCCTTCAGCTCCCCCACGGCTCCATCAAACCCCGCTCCATTGAGATGGACCGCGGCGCCTCCACCCCCACCAACGACCGCTTTTTCTGGGCCGTCAACCGCGGCATGGCCCACGGGTACAACCAGAACCCGGTCGCGGAGCCCGGCGGGACGGTTCCGGCGCGGCACCTCGGGGCGGAGGTCTACGAGTACGAAACCACGGCCCTCACCAACCTCTTCCAGATCACCGTCGAGCCCATGTGGAACATGACCATGCCCTTCAAGACCGCGCGCATCGCCCAGCGGGTGACGCTGGCGAACACGGTGGCGGGACAAACCTACCCGTCGCCCGACCAGGCCGTGGACCGCGTGATCAAGTTCCAGGTCCGCGGCTGGAACGGCAACTACGTCAACCTCCGCCTCATTGATCCCCCCGACGACGCCCCCTACGCTCCCCGCGACGCCCGGGGCGCCCCCGCCGGCTGGCCCGCCACCAACCCCGCACACCGCCCCGCCGTCCTTCCCTACGAAGCCAACGACAACGAGGCCTGGCGCGGATGGGACGGCGTGAGCCCCCTCGACTTCGGCCTCACCTGGGACCCGCAGGGGCAGACCGGCCTTACCCTCAGCGCCAACATGGTCCGCATCTTCACGCCCCCCGCCACCAACCAGACCGGCACTCTCACCTACTACCTCAAGGTCCCCGCACGCTACGCCGGCGACAACTGGCAGGTCGAGGTCACCCGGGTGGACCCGAAAACGGGGCAGACGATCCCGAACCAGACGCCGGAACTCAGCCAGGTCTTCACAGGCTGGAAACGCACCTTCACCGAACGGGACCACATGTTCAGAAGGGGCGGGGTGATCTACGCGCCCGACGACACCCATATGACTATCCCTGCGGGAAGTTCGTCTCTGCAAGTCTACAAAGGACCTTCCGGGGCGCAGCTTGACAATTTGACGGTGGGGGACAAGATCGCGGTCTTCGATGCGAGCCGTCCGTTTGAAGGGCCCCACGACGAAGCCTACGTCGGCAGCATTGACCGAACAACCAGCATGGACTACGCGATCATAGGACTGGTTACGGCGCGGACCGGAGGCACGACGTACACGACGCAGTACGCCTACACCGCCTCGCCAATCATTACCGCCACGCACTACCCCGATTTCTCGAAAGGCTCCAGCGCCGGAATCGGCGTGATAAACAGCAACGACGGGCTGGTCTATGACACGTCCCCCTACCAGATCAACGGGACGGGGTCTGCCTTCTACGACGCCGATATGCGGGGCATCGCACAGCCCTATACTGACGCCTTTGCGGAGTTCATCGGACTCAGCAGCGGCATGGGGGCCGTGCCGTATCTGCCCGAATCTTGGCTCCGCTACTCTTCGGATACGGAGAAGCGGCTTTTCCACCAAGCGTGGTTCGCCAACAAGAACCCCATGTCCCCACCAAACCAGGAATTCAACAATCCCCACAATTACTTTCATCTAATCGGCACGGGGCTCTACCGAGATCTTGGCGACACCGTTCTGAACGGCGCCAGCTACGTGCAGAGCGACATCTCTTACGTGTGCACCGGCAGCATCGAGGTGCAATGCGCCCTCAGGACCCCCCAGTGCAGCACACAACAAGCGGCCAACCACGTGGAAGAAACCACGGACCACGAACTGGCCCACCAGTTCAACGTGAACGGTTGTGACCCTAAGAACCACGATCTCAACAACGCATGGTGCGGCGGCGCGGGAGGATCGTGTGCCAACGCAACTTTCTCTTCGGAATACTGCATCATGCACGAGTTCAACGCGACCTACAGCCTGGAGATGCGGATTGACGGCATCGCGCGAATGGACTGCGATGATCTCGATGCGATGGGGCCCGGCTGCGGGATTCCAGCTTGCGCAGGTGGAATCAGCGTTCGCACGGATACCGACCCCGAATAAGGAGACCGCCGTGAAAAAGGCCATTGCCACTACCATTGCATTCTTCTTCGGACTTGGCTGTTTTGCGCAGGGGGATAAACTCTTTCGCGTCGAGCTACGCCTTCCGAAAACCGAGTACGTTCTGGGCGAACCGGTCTGGTGCAGCGAGGTTTTCTTCCACGCTCCGCTGATACCGTCGGGCGCCATGGAATGGGAGGCGGTCCACGTGAAAGGCCCTGTACGCGCGGCTTGTCACGCCGAAAAGAGACTTGTAGAACAAGGGATGCGAATCGGCAAGCCCGAGCCGGGGCCGCCGGAATTCACGAGGACATTCCTCCTTGCGGACTGCGGCATCGTGGACG
>JAKAIJ010000117.1 GCA_021814355.1 Acidobacteriota bacterium | reverse complement strand
GCGGGCTCGTTCCCCGGAAGACGTTGTAGTTGTTCATCGTCGCGTCGGTCCAGCTCAGCGCCGCGTTGGGGGCGCTCTTGTTCACCATGAGCAGCAGCGTCGCGTTGGTCTTCACGTAGACGGTGTTGGTGGAGCCGCATCCGCTGCTCGAGAGGTCCGCCGCGTTCACGGCGCTTACCAGGTAGTTGTAGGTCGTGGAGAGGGCGAGGCCGGTATCGGTGAAGTAAGTGTTGGCCGTCGTTCCCACCAGGCCGTTGTTCCGGTAGACCTGGTAGTAGGCGATGTCGGTGTAGGGATCGAGTGAGGGCTGCCAGGCGAGGGTGGCGCTTGTCCCGGTGATCGCGTAGGCGACGAGGTTGGAGGGGCAGGGCGGAGAGTACGGATAGTTGCAGCCGAAGGCCTGCGCGTAGTTGCGGTTGCTGGACACGAAGCCCGCCGCGAGGTAGCCCACCTTGGCGAAGGCGGCGGCGAGGTATGCGGAACTGCCCAGGCCCGAGGTGACCTGGGTATTGACGCCCTGCGGCACGCCCCCCGAACTCACGCGCTGGAAGCCCCCGTCGCCCAGCGCCCCGTAACGGCCGTCGTCGTAGAAGACCCCGAACTCGGAGCCGGTCCAGCAGACGTAAGGCCACTGTTGAGTGTTGAGGTCGTTCGTCAGCCGGACGACGCCTCCGCTCCTGTAGCCAAGGGAAGTAAGGAGCGCAAAGTAGATCTCGTCGTTACCGTCGCGCGTGTCGTCCCAGGCGAGGCCCGCCCAGTTGGGGCCGTAGACCAGGTGGGGAGTGGTCGAGTTTCCCGCCGGGGGCGAGACGATCGTGTTCAGGTAGTTGAGGCCACAGCACGCCGACCACTCATCCCCCCAGATCTCCCACTTGGCGTTCCGGAAGTCCTGCCAGACGACCTGGAAGCCGCCGGTGCCATTCGCGCCGACGGGGGACCAAGCCACGGAGGGGTACAATTGGTTGGCCGCCGTTGCGCTCAGCGCGAGGTCGTGGGCCGCGCCCGCGTTGGCAATGGAGCCGTCCCCGTTGAGAACGGTGGCGTAGACCTGATAGTACGCGCCCCGGGCGTCGTGCCAGACGATGCAGTACTGCCCGCCGCCGGCGGCGATCTGCGGCCAGTAGGTATGGGCCGTCGGCGTCGCGCCCACGAAGGAGACCCGCTTGGCGGCCACGAGGGGGTTGAAGTTCATGTCGAGCTTCACGAAGAGGACCTGCCAGTAGCCGGAGCCGTCGGGGCCGATGAAGGCCGCCGCGTAGCTGGAGCCGTCGAAGGCGAGGGAGACGGGGAAGGTGTAGTAGGCGTAGCTGCCGCTCCCTCCTGGGTTAACCACGGGAGGCCCATCCGGCGTACCGTCGGCGAAGACCCGCTGGAAGACGAGGACGTTCGGGGAATTGGCATAGGCCACCACGAACTCCTTGCCGTTCCAGACGATGCCCTGGCGCGCGCTGACGGCCGTGCCCCCGATGGGCAGCAGAGGATTGATGGGCTGCGGGGCGCCGCAGGCGGGGACGACCTCGGGGGCGGGGGGTTCGGGAAACGCGCTCGCGGCGAAGAGGGAGAGAAAAAGGGCCGCGGAAGCCAATTGATACCAGCACGATCGCTTGGTCATGGGCACCTCCTAACCCCCCCGCACAATCCCGCGCCGCGGATGTCTCGACCATTCGCCCCTTTCGCCGCGCCACGGCCTGCGGGCCCTTGGGGGGGAATGGCTCCTACTGCCCCGGGTCGTCCACGGTGTAGAAGTAGAGGATGTTGTCGTTCAGAACGTTTGGATCGCTGAAGCTCGAGCCCGCGGCAGTCCCGATCCGCTGCATCACTTGGGGGCTCGTGCCCCGAAAGACGTTGTAGTTGTTGAGCGGCTGGCTGCTATCGGTCCAGCTCAGCGCGGCGTTGGGGCTGTTCTTGTTCACCATGAGCAGGAGCGTGGCGTTGGTCTTCACGTAGACCGAGCTCGTGGCGGGACAGCCCGTGCTCACCAACTGGGCCGCGTTCACCGTCCGGATGGCGTAGTTGTAGGTGGTGCTCAGGGCGAGGCCGGTGTCGGTGAAGTAGCTGTTGTCCGTGATCCCCACGAGGGCGTTGTTCCGGTAGACCTGGTAGTAGGCGATCGTGTGGTACGGGTCCACCGCGGGCAGCCAGGAGATCGTGGCGGAGGTCCCGGTGATGGCGTAGGCGAAGGCGTTCTCGGGGCACGGGGGGCTGTAGAGGTAGCTGCAACCCCAGGGCTGGGCCTCGGCCAGGGAGAAGTCGAAGTGGCCCGTGGTCATGTAGTCCAGGCCACTGAAAGCCGCGCTCGGCTGCAGGAGCCCCGTGGTGGAGCTGACCTGGAGGTTCCCGCCCACCAGTGCCCCCGCGGAGCTGATCCGCTGGAACCAGGTGTCGTAGTTGCCGGCGCGGTTGTCCTCCCAGAAGAGCCCGTATTCGCCGCCGGTCCACACGAGGCTCGGCGCGAAAGAGCTCGCGATGTCGTTGGTGACCCGCAGGTCCGAGCCAACCTTCATTCCGTTGTAGTCTATCCGGGCGAGGTAAATCTCGTAGTTTGCATCCCGGTTATCGTACCAGGCGACGCCCGTCCCGCCGCCCGTGTCGGCGAGGGCAGGCATGTCAGAGTTGGAAGCGCCGGCCGAGATGGAACTGCCGCCGTTGAGGACGTACGTCGTGCCGTTGGACGGGTAGAGGCGGGTCCCATAGATCTGGTAGCGCGTCCCGCTTCGGTAGTCGTCCCACACCGCGAAGAAGGTGCCGTTCGCCGAGGACCACGCGACCGCCGGATTCTGCTGTGCGTTCGGCTGATTGCAGAGGACGATGTCGTGATAGGCCCCCGCCCCCGCGACGGCGCCGGCGGCGGTCAGGAGCGTCCCAAAGACGTCGAAGCCCGTGCCCGCGTTGCGCGCGTCGGACCAGACCACCGCGTAGTCGCTGCCGCTCCAGGCCAGGGCCAGACCCCACACGCCCGCGGTCTCCGTGGCGCCCACGAAGGAGACCTTGGTCGGTCCAGAGGTCATCGTCCCGTTCACGTCGAGGAGGGCGAAGTAGGCCTCCTGGTAGACGCCGCCGGCGCCCAGGTTTTCCCAGGCGATACCGTATCCAGACCCGTTCCAGACGAGGTCCACGACCTTGGTGTACGCGTTGTAGCCGCTCCCGATGAGGACCGCGGGAGCGGCGGGCGTCCCGTCGGCATAGAGGCGCCGGAAGTAGACCTTTTGCGTGGTGGTATCCTCCCACGCCGTCGCGAAGTCCTTCCCGTTCCAGACCACGGGGTTGGTGGCTACCAGGGAGGAGCCCGCCGCGACGGGCTGCATCGGCGCGATCAACTGGGGCGCAGAGCAGGTGGGGACGGTCTCGGGGAAGGGCGCCGAGGCGAAGACCGGAACGAGGGGGACAACCATCCACGCGGCGAAGAGAAGGAACAACCCTGCTCGCTGGTTCATGAACGTCTCCTTTTGGAAAGGGGAGGGGCGCCCCACGGGACAAGTTCCTGGAGCGCCTCGCGCGCCGAGGGGAGTTTGGGGGAGGAGAGAGATAAGGAACGAAACCTTTGGAACTGCGGCTTTCGCCCGGCTCCCCTGCGCGCCGGCACCGGCCTGCCACCACCGGGAACCGACCCGTTTCCCAGGCCATGGAGCCTCCGCCGGGAGCGCCGAGACGCGATCATGCCGTCACGACCCGTGAACGCTTTGGCAAGAGGTGCTATTCCAAGGGTGATTTTCCGGCCGCAGGTTGGCCGGGCAACGGCGAACTCCTGCCTCCCCGGGGCTTGCCAATCCGCCCGAGGCAATGAAAAAGGGCCCGGCGACGGCGCCGGGCCCCTTTTCGTCCAAGGTTCGCAGCCGCAGGCTACCTCTTTTTGCCCTCCAGCTTGACGATCTTCTCGGTGTCAATCTGGGCGCGCTGGAGGGAGTCGGAGAAATCCACGTAGACGGCCTTCCACTCGCTGAAGAGGTCGAGGGCCTCCTTGCCGCCCTCGCGGTGGCCGTTGCCCGTCTGCTTCACGCCGCCGAAGGGGAGGTGGTTCTCGGCGCCGATGGTGGGGGCGTTGACGTAGAAGAGGCCCGTGTGGACGTCGCGCATGGCGGTGAAGGCCTTGTTCACGTCCTTCGTGTAGATGGAGCCCGAGAGGCCGTAGAGGCAGTCGTTCTGGAGGGCGATGGCCTGCTCGAGGGTGTCGAAGGGGACCACCGCGAGGACGGGGCCGAAGACCTCCTCCTTGAAGAGGCGCATCCGGGGGGTCACGTCGGCGAAGATCGTGGGCTCGAGGAAGAAGCCGTGGTCGTACTTGGGGCCGGTCAGCCGCTTTCCGCCGCAGATCAGCCGGGCGCCCTCCTTCTTGGCGATGGCGATGTACGCGAGGTCGGTCTTGAGCTGGCCCTCGTCCACCGCCGGGCCCATCTCGGTGCGCTCGTCGAGGCCGTCCCCCACGCGCAGGGCACGGGCCCGCTTGGCCAGGGCGGAGAGGAACTTCTCGTAGACTCCGCGCTGCACGAGGCAGCGGCTCGTGGCGGTGCAGCGCTGCCCGGTAGTGCCGAAGGCGCCCCAAAGGACGCCGTCCAGGGCCAGATCGAGGTTGGCGTCGTCCATCACGATGACGGCGTTCTTGCCGCCCATCTCAAGCCCCACGCGCTTGAAGTCCTTGGCGCAGGCGAGGTTGATCTGGCGTCCCACCTCGGTGGAGCCGGTGAAGGAGACGAGGGCGACGTCGGGGTGCTCGCAGAGGGGGGTGCCCACGCCGCGGCCGCCGCCCGTCACGAGGTTTACGACGCCCGGCGGAAAGCCCACCTCTTGCGCGCCCTTCACCAGGTTCCAGACGCTCAGGGGCGTGAGGCTGGCGGGCTTGATGACGACCGTGTTCCCGCAGAGCAGCGCGGGCATGAGCTTCCAGCACGGGATGGCCATGGGGAAATTCCAGGGCGTGATGAGGCCGCACACGCCGAGGGGCTGGCGCATCGTCATGGCCCACTTGTTGGGCAGCTCGCTGGGGGTCGTCTCGCCGAACATGCGGCGGCCCTCGCCTCCCCAATACAGCGCGCAGTCAATGCCTTCCTGCACGTCGCCGCGGGTCTCGGTGAGGATCTTTCCCATCTCGCGGGTGGCGTCCTTGGCGAGCCTCTCTTTGTTCCTTTTCAGCCAGAGCCCCAGCTCCATGACCAGCTCGCCGCGCTTGGGGGCCGGCACGAGTCTCCAGCTCTTGTAGGCCTCTTTCGCGGCCCTCACGGCGGCGTTCACCTCCTCGGGGCCGCTGTCCTGGAAGTGGCCGATGACGTCGCGGGTGTCGGCGGGGTTGACGTTCGCGAAGGTCTTGCCCGACTTGCAAGCGACCCATTTTCCGGCGATGTAGTTTTTGTAAACGGGCGGTTTCGTGGCCATGGATTCCTCCCCTCGGGCGGGTCTCGTCGTCGCCCCGGCGGGACGCCGGAACAAAGAAGAGAGTGTAAGGGATAACTCGCTCTCTGTCAAGGCTTAGACGGACATTCCGTCCTGCGGGGAGACCGGCTTTTCCGCGGCGGTCGGCGCGCATTTGCCGCCCGGCCCCAAAGGACATACACTCACCCCCCTGAGGCGCGGCGGACGGCCGAGAAATCCCTCGTAAACCGCCGGGGAATTCTCGGCGGCTCTCCGAGGCCTTGGAGAAGGGCTTAATGGTCTCGTCCAGGCACCCGCTGGGGACCTACCACGACGACGCGGCGCACCGCGCGGTCTACTCCCGCGCGGCGTGCATCTACAAGCGCGTCCCCAAGGGCGTTCTCTACCCCAGGTCCGAGGAGGACCTGGCCTGGGCCCTGGCGCGGGCTTCCGGGAAGGCGTGGCCGCTCACCCTGCGGGCCGGCGGCTCGGGGCTGGCGGGAATGAGCGTGGGGGAGGGGCTGGTCGTGGACGTCTCCCGCCACCTCAACCGCGTGGTGGAGGTGGACGCCGCCCGACGAGAGGTGGTGGTCCAGCCCGGCGTGGTGCTCTCGGACCTGAACCGGCGGCTCGCCCCCCTCGGGCTGGGCTTCGCGCCGGACCCGTCGAGCGGGGATTTTTGCTGCATCGGCGGAATGCTCGCCAACCATTCGAAAGGGCCCCGCTCCGTCAAGTACGGCACCACCCTGGCCCACGTGAACTGGGTCCGGATGCTTTTAGCCGACGGCTCGGAAGTGCGGCTGGAGAAGGGGTTCCGGCCCCCCTCCGCCTACGGCCACGCGTCCCTGCGGCGAGCCGCCGAGCTCATTCTGGCCCGGCGGGAGGAGATCCTCGCCCGCTGGCCCAGGAGCCGCACCAACGCCTCGGGGTACAACCTCAAGGGCTGCCTCGACGGGCCGGGCCAGGTGGACCTCCTGCCGCTCTTCATCGGCTCCGAGGGAACCCTCGCGGTCTTTCTGGAGGTGGGCCTGGACCTCACCCCCCTCCCGGCGCACCGCGCCCTTGCCCTCCTGGAGTTCGGCGACCTCCCCTCGGCGGGCCGCGCCGTGCTGGACCTGCTCCCGCTGGGGCCCTCGGCGTGCGAGCTTCTGGGCGAGACCTTCCTGGACCTCATCCGCCGCGGGGAGGGAAAATTCCCCCTGGGCGTGGGCGACAAGGCCCGGGCCGTCCTGCTGGTGGAGGCCGACGGGGCCGCCCGCGAGGAGGCCGAGGCGGGCCTGGACGCGCTGCTCGACGCCGCCAGGCCCGCGGAACCCACGGGGCTCCGGAGGGCCGCGGACGCCAAGGAGCGCGCGGCCATCTGGGCTTTCCGGAAGGCCGCGAGCCCGCTGCTCAACCGAGGCCGCGGGGCGCTCAAGTCCATCCGGTTCATCGAGGACGGCGCCGTGCCCACCGAGAACATCCCCGCCTACCTGGAGGGGGTCTCCCGGATTCTGGGCGCCCGGGGCATCGAGGTGGTGATCTTCGGCCACGCGGGGGACGGCAACTTCCACGTGAACCCCTTCATGGACCTTCGGGACCCGCGCCACTTCGAGCAGATGCCGCTCATCGCCCGAGAGGTGTCGCTGCTGCTGGCCTCCCTGGGAGGCACCCTCTCCGGCGAACACGGCGACGGCCGGCTCCGGACCCCCTTCCTTCCGCTGGTCTACGGCGGCCTGACGGAGCTCTTCCGGGAGATCAAACTGACCCTCGACCCGCGGGAGCTCCTCAACCCGGGGATCAAGGCCCCGGCGCGGGCGGAGCCCATGGAGAAGGGGACCCGCTTCCACCCGGCCTACCGGCGCGCCGCCCTGCCCGGGCGGCTCTCGCAGGAGTCGTGGGCCGTCGAGGCCGAGCGCTGCCACGGCTGCGGCACCTGCCGCGATTTCTGCCCCACGGCCCAGGCGAGCGACCACGACCTGCTCTCCAGCCGGGGCCGGGGCCACCTCTTGCAGGCGCTGCTGGACGGGGACCTCCCGGCGGCGCAGGCGCGCGCGCGCGACGTCCGGGAGATTTTCGACTCCTGCCTCGGCTGCTCCCAGTGCGAGATCCACTGCCCCACCCGCGTGGACATCGCGCCGCTGGCCGCGGACTTCCGAGAGGCCTTCACGCCGTTGCCGGCGCGCATGCGGGACCGCTTTCTGGGGCAGGTTCCCCGGCTGGGATACACGCTGGGCCCGGCCCTCGGGCGCGTCGTCCAGCAACTGGGGAGCCAAGCGCCGGCGAGGCTCCTGAACCGCGCGGTCCTCGGCCTGCGGAGGGACTTCCCGGCGCCCCTGCTCGCCCGGGAGTTCGCTTTCGAGCCCCACAAGCTCTACCGATTCGAGGGGCGTGGCGCCGGCAGGGCCGTCTATTTCTACGGCTGCTTTGGCAACACCTACAACCCGGGGGGCGAGGCGAGGCTCGCGGTGGCGGTCCTTGGGGCGCTGGGCGTGGAGGTGGTGGTCCCGCCCCAGGCCTGCTGC
>JAKAIJ010000116.1 GCA_021814355.1 Acidobacteriota bacterium | reverse complement strand
CCCCGCGGCGGCCCACGAGACGGTGGAGCGGCTCTTCCGCCTGCTGGCGGGAGCCGCCCGGCGGTACCAAGGCACCGTCAACAAGGTGGATTTCGGCGACAAGGGGGCCAAGGCCATCCTCCTCTTCGGCGCCCCCTTCGCCTGCGAGCGGAAGGAGGAGATGGCCACCCGGGCGGCCCTGGAGGTGCTCGCCTCGCCGGATCTCCCCCGGGGGCTCGTCCTGCGCGCCGGGGTCACCTCCGCCCCGCTCTTCTCCGGCCCCGTGGGATCGCCGGAGAGGCGGGAGTTCACGGTCATGGGCGACGGCATCAACCTCGCCGCCCGCCTCATGGCCGCGGCCGAGCCGGGGCGGGTGCTGGTTTCCGGCGAGGTGGCGCGCGGGGCCGGGGCCTCCCTGAGGTTCGCGGCCCTGCCCCCAGTGATGGTGAAAGGCAAGCGGGACCCCGTCCCGCTCTTTCTGCCCACGGGCGAGGCCGCCCACTCCCCCACCGCGGCGGAGGGTCTGCTCTTCGAGCGGGAGGAGGCCCAGGCGCGGCTCCGCGAGGCGCTCTTCGGGGGGACCCCCGAGAGCTTGATCGTGGAGGGGGAGCCCGGCCTGGGAAAATCGGCCCTGGCCTCCTGGGCCCAGCGCGAGGCCCGAGCCCGAGAGGTCCCCGTGATCCTGGTGCCCCTCGCCCCCTTCAACGCCGAGCGGCCCTTCTCCGCCTGGAAGGCGGTAATCCGCATCACCCTCGGGGCGGACAAGGGGGATCCCCCGGCGCGGCTCGCCGCCCTGCGCGAGACCGCCCTCGCCGAGGAGCCCTCGGGGTTCCGTCCCGTGCTCAATCCCTTCCTGGACCTGCCCGACGAGGAGACGCCCGCCCTGCGCGGCCTCGCACCCAGGGAGCGCAAGGAGCTCACCTTCGCGGTGGTGCGCCGCCTCCTGGACCGGGGCGGGGAGCGGCTCCTCCTGCTGGACGGCCTCCAGTGGGCCGATCCCCTCTCTCTGGACCTGCTCTCCTTCCTCTTCTCGGAGGCCTCCGCGGCGCCCTGGCGGCTAGCCGCGTTCTCCCGGCCGGGGCCCCACCTCTCGGCCGCCCTCCGCCGCTCCGCGGCGTCGCTCAAGCTTCCTCCGCTCACCCCCTCGGGAACCCGCGCCCTGCTGGCGGAGGCCCACCACGTGGCGCCGGTCTCCGAGGGGGTGCTCGGCTGGTTCGCCGAAAAGGCGCGGGGGAATCCAATCCTGGTCGCCGCGCTGGTGCGGTCGCTCGAAGAGGAGGGGCTGCTGCGGGAGTCCGCAGAAGGGCAGCGCACGCCCGACGCGGACCGGCTCTTCCGCACCGCCTTTCCCGACACCCTGGAGGGGCTCTTCCTCAAGCGGGTGGACGCCCTCTCGCCCGTCGAGCGGCTGGCGCTCCAGGAGGCTTCGGCCCTCGGATACGCCGTCTCCCTCAACCTCCTCGGCCGCGCCTCCGCGCTTTCGGGCGAGGAGCGGCAGGCGGCGCTCTCCGCCCTCGTGGCGCGGGGCCTGCTCCGCGAGGATTCGCGCGGGACGAGACCCTACCTCGCCTTTACCGACACCCTACTGCGGGACGCCGTCTACTCGGCCTTCCCCTTCGCGCAACGCCGCGCGGTCCACGGCCGCGTGCTCCAGGCGCTGGAGAGCGAGGGCGGATCGGGCCCGGGAACCTGGCCCGCGCTGGCCCACCACGCCGAGCAGGCGGGCGAGGAGGAGAGGGCCCGTCGGTTCCACCGCCTCGCGGGGCGAGCGGCCCTCTCCCGGTTCGACAACGCCTCGGCGCTAAGACACCTCGAGTTCGTCTGCCGGAAGGTCTCGCCGGAGAGGGAGACGGTGGAGGACGCCTTCGGGCTCATGGACGTCTATGAATTTCTGGGGAGGTGGGCAGACGCCTCGGCGCTCCTGGAGAGGCTCTCGCCGCTCGATCCCCGGCTTTCGGAGCCTCAGCGCGCCCGTCTTACCTTCTTCTCGTCGCGGGAGATGGGCCGCGCGGGCCGGTGGGAGGAGGCCGAGCGCGCCCTCCTGCGGGGGCTGGAGATCTGCCGGAAGGGCCGGGACGTCTCGGGCCAGGGGAAGACCTACGTGAACCTGGTGGGCGGCGTCTACGGCCCCTCCGGCCGCATGGACCGGGCAAAGGAGTGCCTCGAAAAGGCCCTCGCCCTGCCGCCGGGGCCCGACCAGGGGCTCTGGCGCGCCACCGCCGCCATGAACCTGGGCGCGGTGCTCTGGATGACGGGCCGGCAGGAGGAGGCGCTTGCGGCCTTCCTCCGGGCCGAACAGGCCGCGCGCCGCGGACGCCTGGCTCCCCAGCGCGGGCTCGTGGCGGACAACCTCTGCGCGCTCCTGGGCGAGATGGGGCGGTTTCAGGAGGCCTGCGGCTGCGGGCGGAGGGCGGTTCGCACGCTGGACACCTTCGCCATCCGCGCCAAGTCCCTCAACGCCCGCTACAACCTGGCCCTCGCCTTCCTCGCCATGGGACGGGTGGAGGAGGGCCGCACCCTCCTTCTGGAAACCGCCGCCACGGCCGGCTCCTCGGGCGCCACCCAGGTTTTGGGTTCGGCCCACCAGGGGCTGCTCCAGGCCGCCCTTCTCACGGGCCGCGTCCGGGAGGCGCTCGACCACGCGCGCAGGGCTCTGGAGCTCTTCTCGGGCCTCGGCGCCGGACGGGACTACCGGTTCACCCTGGCCGGAGTCGGGAACCTCTTCTACGCCCTGAACGCCCCCGGCGAGGCTGCCGCCTTCTGGCGGGAGACCCGCGCCGGGCGGTTTCTGGCCCGGAGCCCCGGTGACCCCGTGGCGGATTTGGCTCTGGAGCGGATCCGCCGCTGGTTCCGCGAAGGTCCCTTCTGGAAGAACGACCCCCGGGCCTTCCTGCCCCGGCACGACGGAGGAGCCCCCGAGGAGGAGCTGGAGCGGCGGCTCTGGGTCTGCGAGGAGGTCCAGGCTTCGGGGGATCGGACGGCCCTGCGGCGGTGGTTCGGGGGGTTGGAACGGGCGCTGTCCCGCTGGCCCTATTTTGACGCGCGGCTCCGCTCCCTTCGCCTGGAGGCCGAGCTCGGCGGCGGGCTCTCCCTCGGGCGCCGGCGCGAAGCGCTCCGGCTGCTCTCCCTTGGCGGCGGTGGCCTCTGGGGGCTTCGTCTCGCCGGGACGCTCTGGACCCGCGAGCCGGACCGGACCCGGGCCAAGGCTCTACGCCAGCGAGGCCTTCGCCAGATCTACGCGCTGCACGCCCAGAGCCCGCCCTGGGCTTGGGAGCGAATTCTCGCCTTTCCGGAGGTCCGCGCCCTGCTCCGGGGCGACGTCTAAGCAGGGTCCTTCTAAGAATTTTTAAGAGCGCGGGCCTCACGGCCCGCGCTCCTTCGGCACAAGGAGGCCCCGCGCCGACCTCACTCCACCGTGTAGTAGTACACGTGCCCGTCGGTGCCCGAAACGTCGGCGTACGTGTACGGGTTGCTCGCCGCCGCCGAGGAGACGAAGGTGGTGAAGGTGGGGCTCGTGGAGCGGAAGATCTTCGTGGGGGTCCCTCCGCCGGTCCACGAGACCACCACCTGGTTCGAGCCGTTGCGGCTTACGGTGATGGTGACCGTGGAGGCGGAGGTGAAGGTGAAGCTTCCGGCGAGGGCCCCCGTGCGGGTGTCGGGGTTGCGCACAACGACCGAAGCGGCCCCCGCCGCGTGGGCCGGCGTGGTGACCGTGAGCGAGGTGGACGAACAGGAGGTGGTGACCCCGTCCACGCCGCCGAAGGAAACCTTGGCCTGGGTTCCGCCCGGGCAGGTGTAGCCCGTGGGGCAGGCGCAGAGGAAGCCCGTGCCCGTCAGGGTCACCGTGGTGCCGCCCGTGGAGGGCCCCGTGGAGACGTCCAACATGGTGGCCGTGGGCGCGGCGAGGGGGGTGATCGTGGAGGCGTAGGAGCCGGCGGTGTAGGAGCCGCAGTAGTACGTGGGCGGGTTGTCGGAGTTGGCCACGACCGAGGAGAGCGTCTGCTGGACCGCGGAGAAGCCGTCGCTGATGCTGACCCAGTGCTTGCCGGTGTCCGCCGAGAGGAAGATTCCGCCGTTGCTCGCGCTGCCGTTCACGGCGCAGAGCACGTCCCCGTTGGAGGCCTGCAGGAAGTCCCGCACGTCCTTGCTGGTGGCCTCGAGGCCGTCGCTGGAGGACTCCCAGAAGTCCAGCCCCTCGTCCGAGGTGCGCCAGACGCCGCTGCCCGAGGAGTTCGACCCGCACAGGACCGTGCCGTCGCTGAGCTGGAGGACCGAGCGCGCGTAGGAGGCGTCGGCCAGGGCGCCCGCCCCGGTCCCGTTGCGGACCTCCCAGACGATGGCCTCCGGCATGGGAAAGCCCGCGAACGGTCCGGAGTCGGTCCCACGGCGCACTCCCGAGTTGCTCACCGTTCCCCAGCTGACGCTGCCGCTGGGCGCCTTGGGGTCCGCGGGACGCAGGGGTACCGTCGTCTGCCCCAGCCGGATGTCCAAGACCTGGCCGCCCAGGTTGCTCGCCCGCCAGTTTTGCCCCACGGTCCCCGTGGGGTCCGCCTCGTAGCTGCTGAAGAGGCCGGCGTCGGTGGCCGCCCGGACCACGAGGGGGACGAGGGTGCGCTCCCGCGTGAACCGGTTGACGGTCCCGGTCGCAAGGTCGCTCTGGACCCAGACGCCGTCGGTCCAGTCCCAGGCCCCCGTGAGGATGTCCTTGGTCGCGTACCGGTACCAGATGCCCTGGCCCGTCGTCCCGGCCAGGAGCATGGGGGTCGGCTCGGCCCCCGCCGCGTCGCCGCCGGGGGCCGCGACGGTCTGGTGTCGCGAGTTGCGGAAGACGAAGAGGGCGTTCACCTCGGGGATGCAGCTGTTCAGGCCCGCAAGACCCTCGTTGATGGGGCGGAAGGTCTGGCCCGCGTCGTTGCTCCAGAAGACGCCGCCCGTGCCGCCGAGGAAGACGTCGCTCCCATCCGCCGTGGGCTGGAGGGGGGCACAGCCGGTGTTGGTGGGCACTGGGCTCATGGCCACCGTCCGGACCTCGCCTCGGACCGTCTCGAACCCGGTGGAAGCGAACCAGGGGGCCCCGGCGGTATCGTTGGGGGCGTCGTTGTAGAACGCACGTCGCTTGAGCGTGCCCGCCATGAGGCGAGCCCCGCCGCCGCTCTTGGCCACGTAGGCGAGGGCGATGATCTGGGGGGCGCTGGGCGGCTGGGCGAAGGCGTTCCACCCGGCCCCCGAGTTGAGCGAAAGGTAGACGCCGCCGGCCGTCCGCTGCAGCGGGTCGTAGACCCCGGCCACGAGGGCGTGGTCCGTGGCGTAGTTGGGGGAGATCGCGAGGCTGGTCACTGAGAGGTTCGGCAGGGCGGGGCTCCCGTTGGAGTAGACCCACGTCCAGCCAGGACCCGGCTGGAACGCCTTCCTGAGAACACCGGAACCCTTCCGAACCACGAACATCTCCTGGAGAACCGTCCCGTTGTATCCGGGGTGGAAGGCGATGGCGTCCACCTCGAAGGAGCTTCCCAGGGGCGGGGGCAGGGGTTCCTGTGTCCACGTAGCCCCGCGGTCCGCAGACTTGAAGAGCCCCTGGTCCGTCCCGGCGTAGACTTCCTGCTTCCCCACCGAGCCGTCGTGGTTCGGGGGGAGGGCGAGGGCCGTGATCTTGGCACCTGCCGGTATCGTCAGGGGTCCGTTCCATTGGCTGAGGTTGGTGTCGTACCGGTAGACCTGCGCCGCGTCGTCACGGCCGGCGAAGAGGGGGAAGTTCCCGTCCGCCGGCACGAGCGGCGTGTGGACCAGCTTCGAGACGCGCAGGCCGCCGAGGCCGGCGTTCATGGGAATCCACCGGGCGCCGCCCGCGTCGGAGCGGTAAACTCCGGCGCCGCGGGTCGCCATGAAGACCGTGGAGGAGTTTCCGCCGCACCCCGCCGTGGTGCCGTTGAAATTGGGGTGGAGCGCCAGGGCGGAGACGTCCGAACTCATGTTCGTGCCGCTGGAGGCGGCGGAGAGCGAGGGCATGAACTGCGTGAAGGAGTTGCCACCGTCCTGGGAGAGGAACACCCCGAACTGTCTGCTCGCCGCGTAGACCCTGTTGTCGGTGGCGGACGCCGGGGAGGGGGCGAGAAAGGAGATGTCGAAGAGCGAGAGGTCGCCCGCCGAGTCGGGGGGGGCGGGGAACTCGTTGGCGCCGAATTTGCGGATGCCGTCGCTGGTGGCCAGCCAGAGCACCGGGTTGGCCGTGGACCAGTTAGGATCGAAGACCACGCTGGTGATCGCAAGCCCCTGGGGCATCCGGTGCTGGCAGGCCCCCGAGATGCTCTCGTACCAGCCGAACCCCGTTCCGATCATGAGGTGCTTGTTGGCGGCGCTGAAATCCGGGGCCACCCGGAGGTCCAGAACCGAATCGCAGGCCAGGCAGCCCTGCTGCCAAGTGGCACCGCCGTCCTGGGAGCCGAAAAGGCCCTGCCCCTTCATGTCCCCCGCCCAGAGGTAGGAGAGGTCCGGCGCCACGGCCACCGACGAAAAGTTGAACTGCTGGGTCCCCCACCCCGGCAGGCCCGCGGAGAGATCCACCCAGGCCGTTCCGCTCCACCGGTAGATCCCCCCCGAGACCGAGCCGGAGGCCTGCGTGGTGGCGAAGAACATGCCGTTCGTCCCGTAGCCCGGGTGGAGCGTCAGGTCGAGAAAGAGCCCCGTGCCGACGGGGGGGGCGAGCTGGGTGAAACTGACCCCGCCGTCCACGGAGCGGTAGACGCCGCCCCCCGACACCGCGGCCAGGATATTGCCGTTCGGATGGACGGCCATCTCCATGACGCCGCCCCCCGCGGGAAGCCCCGTGGAGGCCGTCCAGGTGGCGCCGTGGTCGGTGGATCTCAGGATCGTGCCCGCGCTCGTTCCCGCCAGGACGAGGGGGGTCGTGGCGTAGTTGGCCCCCGTCACCACCGTGTTCACGACCGCCTGGCCTTCGGTGCTGACGGAGTAGACCGTGAACTCGTCCAGGGAGGTCTGCTGCCAGCTTCCCCAAGTCTGCCCGTTGTCGCTCGAGGAGCAGCGGAACACTCCGAAGTGCTTGTGGCCCGAGAAGGCCCACAAGGTCTGGGCGTTCACCCGCCCGAAGGCGATGGAGCGGGTGTCCTCCCGCAGCGCGCCGCCCACCCCGACCCACGAGGCGCGGGAGGCGCTCCCCGCCAGCAGCAACACGAAGAGGGACGCAAAAACACCGAGGGCCGCAGCCCCCCGACGAAGGGCGTGCCGAACCATGACCACCTCCTGGCCGCTGCGCCGTCCCGAACGCTTCGGACGGTTGGCGCCTATTCCCGCCAAAAAGATCTCCCTAATTGTTCTATTGTACCGTGATTCCGGGGCCGCGCAACCCGTTTCGGCCCCGGAACGCGCGGGGGAGTCTCTTCGGTTTCAGAAGTTAACTCTGGAGTTCTTCCCGCGCTGTGACGAAGGTCACGGGAACCCGTTTTGGTGCGGGGGCCGAGGCGGGAAAAACGCTCTCAGGCGGTTTCCAGGAGGCCGCCGGGCCGTGCTAGAGTCTTCCTGGCGTGTCTTCCCGGCGCGCCGCGCCACGGAGGGCCGCATGAGCGACGAGACCGCCCGGCACGACGAGCCGAGGCCCAACCCAGTCCGAGAGATCGTCCAGCCCTTCGTGGACCTCGTCCACGCGCCGCGGGCCCTGTGGGGCGTGAACCTCGCCTACATGATCGAGGGGCTCTGCTACTTCGGGGTGCTCCTCTACCTGGAGATCTACTTTTCGGACTTCGTCTTCGCCGCCGTCGCCCACCCCGAGGTCTGGGCCCACAACATGGTGGGCGTGCTCACATCGGGCATCGCCATCTCCATGGTGGTGTTCGGGTTCGTCCCGGACCGGTGGGG
>JAKAIJ010000115.1 GCA_021814355.1 Acidobacteriota bacterium | reverse complement strand
CCGGTGAAGGCGTGTGAACCCAAACACACGGAGAACCGGGCCAACAAGGAAGCCGCCCGGCTCCGCGCCAACCCGGAGGGATGCCGCCCGCGGGGCGCCCTGCGGCGTTGCGGCTCGTCGCCGATGCACCGTTCCGGCACGCATCGCCTTCCTCGCCGCGCCTTGCATCGCATCCCCGGGGGCGGGCGTCGCGCCAGAGATCCTTGGGGGGCCGGAACCCGAAGACCATCTCCTTCGTCAAGCTTCGCGGGCCAGCGCCTGCGACGTACATCCCAGTACGACTCGGCGCGGCCCGCTCGCTTTCCTCGGACCTGGCCCGATCCGCGCGGGACGCCGCCTTCCGAAGCGAAGCTCCGGAAGGCGAATTGTGCACGATAGATCGCAACTTGGTATGAACTGTCTTCTGGCTCCCCGTGAATACAGTCTGTGGTGGAATCCGCTTGGTTTCACCGAGCGAGGATCTCGTCCACCAGCTCGTCCAGGACGGCCCCCGCCCCCGACCGGACCGACCGGTCGCAAAACGGGGTGAGCGGCGTCGCCTCGGGGTTTACCTCCCAGACCTTCGCGCCCGAGCGGGCGGCGAGGCGAGCCAGCGACGCCGCCGGCTCCACCACCCCGGAGGTCCCCACCACCAGAAAGAGGTCGCAGGATTCCGCCGCCTCCGCGGCGGCTTCGAAGACCTCGGTGGGCAGGGCCTCTCCGAACCAGACGATGTCCGGCCGGAGCAGGGCGCCGCAGGCGCACCGCGGCGAGAGTGTCGGAAGGGGCACCGTGCGCTCCTCGCCGGCGTAGCCGCACCGGGTGCACCGGACGCGCCAGAGGCTTCCGTGGAGCTCCAGGACGCGGCGGCTCCCTGCCAGCAGGTGGAGGCCATCCACGTTCTGGGTGGCCAGGGTGAACCGGCCGCCCAGCGCCCCCTCGAGCCTCGCCAGCGCCCGGTGCCCGGCGTTGGGGGAGCAGGAGGCCGCCTGGCGGCGGCGGGCATCGTAGAAGCGCCAGACCAGCAGGGGATCCCGCGCGAATCCTCCGGGGGTGGCGACCTCTTCCACGGGGTGGTTCTCCCAGAGGCCGCCGGAGCCGCGGAAGGTGGCGATGCCGCTCTCGGCGGAGATCCCGGCCCCCGTGAGGGCGGCGACCCGCCGCTCAGGCGCCGGAGCCACGCCACACCGCAAGCAGCGTCTCGAGGGAGACGGGGCCTTCGCGCACCAGGCGCGGCTCCCCGGGGCCGGTGACGTCCATCACCGTGGAAGCGAGCCCCCTGGGCGACGGTCCGTCGTCGAGGATCAGCAGGTCCTCTTCCCCGCGGAAGGCTTCGGCGATGGCGGCGGCCTCCGTGAGGGGGGGCTCGCCGGACCGGTTGGCGCTGGTGACCGCCAGAGGGTCGCCCATCTCGGCGAGCAGCGCCAGGGCCGCCGCGTGGTCGGGGATCCGCAGGGCAACGGCCTCGCTCTCGGGGGCGTACCAGGAGGGAATGGACGCCGGGCGCTCCAGCACGAGGGTCACCGGCCCGGGCCAGAAGGTCCGGGCCAGGCGGAGGACCGCGGGAGAGAAGGTGAACCCAGCGGCGAGGGCGGTGCGCAGGCTATCCACCTGGACGGGAAGTGGCTTCATCTCCGAGCGCGACTTGAGCTCGAAGAGGCGCTCCACGCCCTCCTGGCGGAAGGCGCAACAGGCGAGCCCGTAGACGGTCTCCGTGGGAAGGGCGACGACGCGGCCCGTCCGGAGGTGGTCCGCGGCCCGGGTCAGCCACTCGGGTCCCGCGGCGATGGAAAGGAGCTCGGGAGCCATCAGCGGGGGAGGTCCGCGTCCGCCTTCAGGACCTTGTCCCGCATGGCGGCCCGCGCCTTCCGGAGCCGCTCCTTCAGCTCGGGGTGGGCCCCCTGGAGGAGCTGGGCGGCCAAGTGGCCGGCGTTGGCGGCGCCGTTGATGGCCACCGTGGCCACCGGCATGCCGGGCGGCATCATGACCGTGGCGTAGAGGGCGTCCAGGCCGCCCAGCGGCCCCGAGGCGACGGGGATTCCGATGACGGGGAGCGTGGTGTGGGCCGCGGCGGCCCCGGCGAGGTGGGCGGCCATCCCCGCGGCGGCCACCACCACCTCCACCCCGCGCGACTCGGCGGCCCGCAGATAGGCGGCCGTCTCGTCGGGGGTGCGGTGGGCGGAGAGGACGCGGACCTCGCAGGGAACACCGTACTCCTTCAGCACGTCGGCGCAGGGCTGGACGGCGGTGGCGTCGGAGGCGCTGCCCATCAGGATGGCGACCCAGGGCCTGGTCTCGCTCATGACGGTCTCCTCGGTTGGCGGGCGCGACGGTGTCTCACCCCCCGGTGAGGATTCTGGCACAGCGCCGGAGGGGCTTCAAGGCGCCTTAACAGGCGAGTGAAGACTCCCGTAGACCGTCTTGACAGCCGGCGCCGCCGTGTGGGAGAAGGGCGCGGGAGGTTCCGTGAGCCTTTACCGTTCGTGCGACGCGAGTCTCGCACCGTCTCCCGGGTCCGACTCCGAGGTGGAGTGGTCTCGGGCGCCCGGCCCGGGGCGGCCCCGCCGCTCTCGGCGGGAGCCTCCGCGGTGAACCTCTCCCAGGACCCCACGGCCCCCGGGGCTTTCCCGTCGCTCCCCGCCTCCCCCAGGACCGCCCTGCTCCTGCTCGCCGCCGCCTTCGCGGCCTCGCTCGCGGGGAGCCTGCTCCTCTTGAAGAGCGACGCCCGGCTCTGGGCGCTGGCGCCCCTCCAGGTCGTGGCGCTCCTGGGGCCCGCGCTGGCCTGGGCCTTCGCGGCGGGCGCCCTGCGGGAGGCGTTTCCCTTCCGGCTCCTCTCGCCGCGAGGGATGGGGGGGGCGGCGCTGGTGCTGGCGGGCGCCTCCGCGGGGGCGCTCGCCTTCGCGTTGGCGGTGACCGCCTGGAGGGGGCCGGACCCGTGGGAGGAGGGGCTCCGCCTCCGGCTGCTGGACTACCCCTACCCGCTGAGGATGGCGCTCTTCGCGCTGATCCCCGCGGTTTGCGAGGAGGGGCTCTTCCGGGGGGCCGTGCTGCACTGCTTCCGCCCGCTGGGGCGGACCAGGGCCTGCGGCCTCTCGGCGCTCTCCTTCGCCGCGTTCCACCTGAACCTCGCCCAGTTCCTCCCCGTCCTGGTGCTCGGGCTCGCCTTCGCGTGGGTGGTCTGGGAGACGGGTTCCCTCTGGCCCTCGATCGTGGGCCACGGCCTGCACAACGCGCTGGTCCTGGCGCTTCTGGGGGGAACCGTGGAGGAGGCGGCGGCCCGGACCACGATCCTCCTTGCAGTGGGACTCGCCGCAGGGGGCCTGTTGGCGGCCTTCGCGGGCTGGCGCCTGATGAGCAGAGCCCCTAAGGGCCTATCCGGGGAATAAGGCATGGTCGCGACGGAGGCCAGCGGCGATGAAGGGACCAGACCGCGGGGGGAACTCGAGCGCGCCGCCCGCGCCCTATTTCCAGATAGGCCCTGAATGCCGAAAAGTGCTATAATTACTTCTTTATCTCCCGCGCCGTGGAGGCTGAAATAGCCCCCACGGGCGGTGGGTTCCAAGCTCGGGAGAGCGCCGTGGCAGGCGTCCTGGAAGTCCGGTCCTTCACCGTGGGGCCGCTGGAGAACAACACGTACCTCGTCTGGGACCGCTCCAGCCTAGAGGCGGTCCTGGTGGACCCCGGCATGGGCAGCGAGGCGGTGGAGGCGACCCTGAAGGAGCTGGGCCTCACGCTCGCGGCAATCCTCAACACCCACGGCCACTTCGACCACATCTACCGCAACGTTCACTTTTCCAGGGCGTACGGCTGCCCCGTCCTGATCCACGAGGCGGACCTTCCCCTCCTGAGGACCATGCCGGAGCACGCCGCCCTGTTCGGTTTCCCAGCGGAGCCCTGCCCCGACCCCTCGGGCCTCCTCGCCGACGGCCAGGAGGTGCGGGTGGGCACCGGCTCCCTGAAGGTCCTCCACACCCCGGGCCACTCCCCCGGCGGGGTCTGCCTCGCCGGCGAGGGGTTCGTCCTTACGGGTGACACGCTTTTCGCCCAATCGATCGGCCGGACGGACCTGCCCGGCGGGTCCTATGACGCGCTCGTGACCTCCATCCGGGAGAAGCTCTTTACGCTTCCCGACGGCACGCAGGCCCTCCCGGGCCACGGTCCCGCCACGAGCATCGGGTACGAAAAGCGCAACAACCCGTTCGTGAGAGCGGCATGAGCCCGGCCGCCCGGCCGGCCCCCGCGCGGGCCACGATCCCCCTGCAGCGCGGCGTGGTCTACGGGCCCGTCCTGTCGCGCCGCCTGGGGCGATCCCTCGGCCTCAACCTCCTGCCGGACGAGATCAAGGTCTGCTCGCTGGACTGCCGTTACTGCCAGTACGGCTGGACGGGCCTGCTGGCCACGAACCCCGCCCAGTTCTCGCGGTTCCTTCCGCCGCGGGAGGCGGTGGCCCGGGAGCTGGAGGCGGTCCTCTCGGAGCTGGCCGCGGCGGGGACGCCCCCCGACACGCTCACCTTCTCTGGAAACGGCGAGGCGACCCTACACCCCGACTTCCCGGGCATCGTGGAAGACGCGCTCCCCCTCCGGGACCGCCACGCGCCCGCCTGCCGCACCGCCATCCTCTCCAACGCCACCCAGGTGCACCGGCCCGATGTCCGGGCGGCGCTCCTGCGGCTGGACGACCCCATCCTCAAGCTCGACGCCGGTACGCAGGAGGCGTTCCTGCGGCTCAACGGCCCCGCGCCGGGCGTCACCTTCGCCGGCGTCCTGGAGGGGCTCCGGGCCCTTTCCGGCCGCATTCTCCTCCAGGCGCTCTTCGTCACCGGCTCCGAGGACAACACCACGGACGACGCCGTGCGCGCCTGGGTGGAGGCGGTGGTCTCCATCCGGCCCCGCGCCGTGCAAATCTACACCTTGGACCGCGGTCCCGCCGACCGGGCCCTGCGCCCCGCGCCCCAGGCGCGGCTGCGGGAGATCGCCCGGCTTCTCGCGGAGGCCGGGGTCCGCGCGGAGGTCTTCGCGTGACTCCCCCAGGAGAAAGGCCATGACCGGATCGCCCGTCACCGACAGCCTGCTCTGCGTCCTCTTCCTCGCCGCCGGCCTTGGCGCCGGCTGGCTCCTCGCCTCCCGCGCGGGGCGGCGCTCCCTCTCCCGCGCCCGGGACGAGTCCTCCGCCATCCTCGCCGACGCCCGGGCCCAGGCCGAGAACCTCCGCAAGCTCGAGCTCGCCAAGGCCCGCGAACAGTGGCAGGGCGAGCTCGTCGAGAAGGAGGCCGAGTACACCAAGCGGCTCGAGTCGGTGAAGAACATCGAGCGCGCCATGAACCGCCGCGACGCCCAGCTCCAGGGGGTGGACCGGCAGTTCCAGGAGCGCGAGAAGGCGATCGAGGAGGAGAAGGCGACCCTGGCCGCGCGCGAGGGGGATCTCGCGGCCCGCCACGCCGAGATGGACCGCCTGGCCGCGGAGTACGTCGCCCGGCTGGAGAAGGCCTCCGGGCTCACCGTGGAGGAGGCCAAGCGCCAGCTCGTGGCCAACCTCAGGAACGAGGCCGAGCACGAGGCCGCCGCGCTCATCCGGCAGATCAAGGACGACGCCAAGCGCACCGCGGACCTCGAGGCCCAGAAGATCATCACCCTCGCCATCGAGCGGGTGGCCGTGGACCAAGTGGCCGAGCGCACCACCTCCCAGTTCCGGCTGCCCGACGAGGGGATCAAGGGGCGGCTCATCGGCCACGAGGGGCGGAACATCAAGTTCTTCGAGGAGCAGACCGGCGTGCAGCTCCTCATCAACAACGACGACCCCAACACCGTGGTCATCTCGGGCTTCAACCCGGTGGCCCGGGAGGTGGCCCGTCGGTCGCTGGACCGGCTCGTCCAGTCGGGCAAGATCCACCCGCGCAAGATCCAGGAGGTGGTGGGCAAGGCGAAGAAGCAGGTCCAGCGCGAGTGTCAGCTCGCGGGCGAGGAGGCGATCAAGCACCTCAAGATTCCTCCGCCCCACCCCGAGATCGTCAAGCTCCTGGGCAAGCTCAAGTACCGAACCTCCTACGGGCAGAACGTCCTCAACCACGCCATCGAGGTGTCGGAGCTTTGCGGGTCCATGGCGGCGGAGCTCCGGCTCGACGTGAAGCTGGCCAAGCGCGCGGGGCTGCTGCACGACATCGGCAAGGCCATTGACGTGGAGCGGGAGGGCACCCATCCGGAACTGGGCGGGGAGGCGGCGCGCAAGTTCGGCGAGCACGAGGTGGTGGTCAACGCCATCGAGAGCCACCACGAGGACGTGGAGGTCATCCACCCCATCAGCATCCTGGTGGCGGTCTGCGACGCCATCTCGGGCTCGCGGCCGGGGGCCCGCCGCGCCTCGCTCACCGACTACCTGCGGCGCATCGAGACCCTCGAGGGCATCGTTCAGGGTTTCGACGGCGTGGAGCAGTGCTTCGCCATCCAGGCGGGGCGCGAGGTCCGCGTCATCGTGAAGACCGACCGGGTGGACGACGACCGGCTCGCCTTCCTGGCCTCGGACATCTCCAAAAAGATCGAGGAGGAGATGGATTACCCCGGTCGCGTGAAGGTCACCCTCATCCGCGAGATGAAGGCGGTCGAGTACGCAGGCGGCATGGGGTAGAGGGGCCGACGATGGCCGGGGCCTGGATCGGGCGGGAGCGGGTGAGGGACGCCGCGCTCCATCCCGTCGTGGACAAGCTGGAGGCCGGCGAGCGGCTGGGCTTCGAGGACGGCGTCGCGCTCTTCCGGAGCCGCGACCTGCAGGCTCTCGGCGCGCTCGCCAACCGGGCCCGCGAGGCCCGCCACGGCGACCGGGCCTTCTTCAACGTCAACCGCCACATCAACCACACCAACGTCTGCGTCACCGGCTGCTCCTTCTGCGCCTTCGCCCGCAAGCCCGGCCAGGAGGGCGGGTACCGGATGAGCCTGGAGGAGGTCGTCGCGAAGGCCACGCCGGGCCCCGAGGAGCGGTGGGAGGAGATCCACATCGTGGGCGGCCTCGACCCCCAGTTCCCCTTCGACCGGTGTCTCGAGATGATCCGGGCCGTCAAGGCCGTCAACCCCGAGGTCCACCTCAAGACCTTCACGCTCGTGGAGGTGGACTACTACGCCCGGCGCGAGCGCAAGAGTCCAGAGGAGATCCTGGCGGCGCTGCGCGAGGCGGGGATGGGGTCGCTTCCCGGCGGGGGCGCGGAGATCCTCGGCGAAGAGCTGAGGAAGAAGATCTGCCCCAACAAGATCAGCGGGGCGCGGTGGCTCGGCCTGGCGCGGACGGCCCACCGGATGGGGATCCGGTCCAACTGCACCATGCTCTACGGCCACGTGGAGTCGGTGGAAGACCGGGTGGACCACATCCTCCGGCTGCGCGAGCTGCAGGACGAAACGGGCGGCTTCATGGCCTTCATCCCGCTCCAGTTCAACAAGGAGAACACCCCCTACGAGCACCTGCCCGAGGTGACCGGGGAGGACAACCTGAGGACCCTCGCCGCCTCCCGCCTGCTCTTCGACAACGTGGACCACCTGAAGGTCTACTGGGTGATGGTGGGGCTGAAGATCGCCCAGTTGGCCCTCTGGTACGGCGCCGACGACGTGGACGGGACGGTGGTAGAGGAGCGAATCACCCACGACGCCGGCGCCACCACGCCCGTGGGTCTCGGGTTGCAGGAGCTGCTGCACCTGATCCGGAGCGCGGGACGGGTGCCGGTGGAGCGGGACACCCTCTACAACGCCCGGCGGGTTTACCCCGCTTGACCGCACGCCGCCTGCGCGCGCCTCGGGTCCTGGCGGCGCGGCCGGCGGCGGGAATTCCCCGCAGACTTGTCCCCCTGGGGCGCCCGGCTGGGGAGCGCTCCGCGCTCTCGCCGGGATTCTCGGACCGCTTCTCCAGAGGATGCAAGG
>JAKAIJ010000114.1 GCA_021814355.1 Acidobacteriota bacterium | reverse complement strand
CGTGGGGCTCGTGGCAGCCGAGGCAGCTCTCCTCCACCGGGGGGTGCTCGAAGGGCTTGGGGTAGGCCCGGTCCCGGTGGCAGTCGGCGCAGGCCCTCCCTGGAAGCTTGCGCTCGCGGGCGTGGGGGTCGTGGCAGAAGGAGCAGAGCGCCCCCGCGGCGTCGGGCCGGTGGCCGCTCCGGAAGGGGGCCAGGGCCTGGCCGTGGCACCGCCCGCAGAGCTCCCGCTCGGGGGCGCGCAGCAGCTTGGGGAGGGAGCCTGCGCCCATCCCCGTGTGGCAAGTGACGCAGCTCAGCCCGGCCCGGAGGTGGACGCCCTCCGCGGGAAGCGCCTTCACTCCTTCGGCGTGGCACGTAAGGCAGCGGGCGCTCGCTTTTTCGGACCCGAGCGTCCTCGGGTCCTTGTAGCGGAACTCCACCGGCGTCTTCTGGGGACGGTCGGCGCCGTTGTGGGCCATGACCTCGCCGTGGCAGGCTCCGCAGAGGGAGGTTGCCTCCCGGCGCCCCTGGACGGAGAGGGCGGCGGCGTGCCGGGTCTGCAGGAAGCCGTGGAGCGGGCCGCCGTGGCAGTCGGCGCAGGGCAGGGCGACGAGGTCCGGGTCCGCGGGCGCGGCGGCGTTGGCCGCCGAAAGAGCCAGGGCCAGAGCAACCACGGTGCCACAAGCCCTCCCCTTCATGCACCACCCCCAGCCAACACGGAACCCCCGGCTATGCCATGATGATGCCTTAGCCGGGAGGAATATTCCAGGGCGGGGAAAATAAGGACCACCGGCGAAAAATGCACGAAAGATTCTTGATAACCAAAGGAAGGTGCCGGCCCATACGCCAACGATTCATACCAAATGGGACGCCCGTCATGCGGAATCGCCTTCGCGAGCGGAGCGAGGAAAGGTGGCGTTCCGCGTGGGTCCGAGCGATCGGATGCGCGATAAGACGCGAGGGCACGCAGCGTCGAATCCTCGCAGCCGAGCGAAGGACGCCTGGGCCGGCGCCGCCCCCGCAGCGGGCGACACCCGGACCAGGGCGGGAAGGGCCGCTCCGCGAAGAACACGGCAGCCGAGTCGTACCGGGATGTACTTCGAGCGCCTCGCACCGCGAAGCCTGACGCAGCAATAGGTCTGAGACGCGCAAGCGTTCCCAGGTTCGGACCCCTCCGGGTTTACCGGCCCGGGTGGTGGAAGACCTTGACGTCGTGCGGGACGAGGAAGACCTCCTCGCCCGTTCTCAGCTCGAGGGAGCGGGCGCGCTCGCGGCTGGCCTCCACCTGCACCGATTCGCCCCACTCCGTGGTCAGCTCCACGCGCACGACGGCGCCGGAGGGCACCAAGCGCCCCACCACGGCCTTGAAGTGGCTCTCCCCTTCGGGGTGGCGGTGGATCTCGAGTAGGTGGGGACGGACGTAGACCGCCGCGCTCCCCGCGGCGGCCGGGGCCGGCCCCGGCAGGGCGACGGCGCCGTCGCCGATGAGGGTCCGTCCGGCCTCGATGCGCCCACGGAAGAGATTCACGCTCCCCAGGAACTGGTAGACGAAGGGCGTGGCGGGGTGGTCGTAGACCTCCTCGGGGGTCCCCGTCTGCTCGACCCGTCCCTCGTTCAGGACCACCACCCGGTCGGCCACCTCGAGCGCCTCGTCCTGGTCGTGCGTCACGAAGGCGCTCGTGATGTGCATTTCGTCGTGGAGCCTGCGGAGCCATCGGCGCAGCTCCAGGCGGACCTTGGCGTCGAGGGAGCCGAAGGGCTCGTCGAGCAGCAGAACCGAGGGCTCCACCGCGAGGGCCCGGGCGAGGGCCACGCGCTGGCGCTGGCCGCCCGAGAGCTCCGAGGGGCGGCGGTCGGCCAGCCAGTCCACCTGGACCAGCCGGAGCAGGGCGGTCACCTTTTCCCGGATCGCCGCCTCCGGAAGCCGCCGGTCCCGCGGTCGCACGCGCAGGCCGAAGGCCACATTCTCGAAGACGCTCATGTGCTTGAAGAGCGCGTAGTGCTGGAAGACGAAGCCGATGCGCCGGTCCCTCGCGCTGCGGGCCGTGGTGTCCCGGCCGTCGAAGAGAACCTGGCCCGCGTCGGGAGCCGCCAGCCCGGCGATGACGCGCAGCAGTGTCGTCTTCCCCGAGCCCGAGGGCCCCAAGAGCGCCACCAGCTCCCCCGAGGGGACGGTGAGGGAGAGGTCCCTCAGCGCGACGAAGCCGCCGAAGGCCTTGGTGACGCCGCGGACCTCGATGTTCATGCGGGCCTCCTGGTTGCGCGCGCGGTCTCGCCGCTCTTCCACTCCACGAGCGCCTTGAGCGCGAGGGTCACGAGCGCCAGGAGCGCCAGGAGGGAGGCGGCGGCGAAGGCCGCCACCGGCTGGTACTCGTTGTAGAGAATCTCCACGTGGAGCGGCAGGGTGGTGGTCTGGCCCCGGATGTGGCCCGACACCACGGAGACCGCGCCGAACTCGCCCATGGCGCGGGCGTTGCAGAGGATGACGCCGTACAAGAGGCCCCACTTCACGTTGGGCAGGGTGACGCGCCAGAGGGTCTGCCACCCCGAGGCGCCGAGGGTCACGGCGGCCTCCTCCTCCTCGGTGCCCTGGGCTTCCATGAGCGGGATGAGCTCGCGCGCCACGAAGGGGACGGTGACGAAGAGGGTCGCCAGGACGATGGCGGGGAAGGCGTAGAGGACCTTCACGCCGTGGGCCGCCAGATACGGGCCGAAGAGCCCGCGCGCGCCGAAGAGCAGGACGAAGAGGAGCCCCGAGACCACCGGCGAGACGCTGAAGGGCAGGTCCATGCAGGTCATCAGGAGCCTCTTCCCCCGGAACTCGAACTTGGCCGCCGCCCAGGCGGCGCAGAGGCCGAAGAGGGTGTTGAGGGGGACCGCCACGGCGGCCGTGGCGAGGGTGAGCCGCACGGCGGCGCGGGCGTCCGGGTCGCGCAGGGCGTCGGCGTAGGCCCCCGCCCCCCGCTCGAGCGCCTTGGCGAAGACCGCCGCCAGGGGCAGCGCCAGAAAAAGCCCGAGGAAGGCCAGCGCCGCCGCCGTGAGCGCGACGCGCACGAGGCGGTGGCGGCTCACGCGGCGTCCTCGCGCGGAAGGCGGCGGGGCGCTGCGGCGCGCGCCCCGCGACCCTGCAGGAGGTGGAGCCCGAACAGCAGCGAGAAGGAAGCGAGCAGGAAGACGAGCGCCACGGCCGTGGCCCCCGCCACGTCGTACTGCTCGAGCTTGATCATGATGAGCAGCGGCGCGATTTCGGTCTTCAGGGGCATGTTTCCCGCGATGAAGATGACCGAGCCGTACTCGCCGAGCCCGCGGGCGAAGGCGAGGGTGAAGCCGGTGAGCAGGGCCGGCCGGAGCTCGGGCAGGAGCACCTTGAAGAAGGTCTGGGAGCGGGTGGCGCCGAGGCTGCAGGCGGCGTCCTCCGCCTCGGGGTCCAGCTCCTCGAGGACGGGCTGCACGGTCCTCACCACGAAGGGGAGGCCTACGAAGGTGAGGGCCACCACGATCCCCAGCGGAGTGTAGGCCACCTTGAGTCCGAGGGCCGCCAGGCGCGCCCCGACCCAGCCGTTCTCGGAGTAGAGCGCCGCGAGGGTGATCCCCGCCACGGCGGTGGGGAGCGCGAAGGGCAGATCCACGAGGGCGTCCACGAGCCGTCGCCCGGGGAAGGGGTAGCGCACCAAAACCCACGCCACCAGCAGGCCCGCGCCCGCGTTCAGGAGGGCGGCCCCGAAGGCGCACCCCAGGCTCAGCCGGTAGGCGGCGAGGGCGCGGGGGGCGGCGGCGGCCCAGAGCTGGTCCCAGGAGAGCCCCGCCGCCGTCAGCGCGAGGGTCGAGAGCGGCACGAGGACCACGAGCCCCAGATAGAGGACCGTGAGGCCGAGGGAGAGCCCGAATCCAGGCAGGACCCGCCGCGCCGCCATTCTCGCTAGCGCCTGTTCACAGTAACGTGCGAACGGCGGACGAGCGTCCTGCTGCCCCCCTCACGGGCGCTGGGACCGCCGAAGCCGGAATCGCTTGCGGAGCGAAGCGGAGCAAGCGGCGTCCCGGCGCCGGTGGGCCTTATGCCAGGAAGGCGAGCGGGGCGGGGCCGAGTCGTACTGGGAGGTACGTCGAGCGCCCCGCACCGCGAAGGATGACAAAGCAGAAGGTCCGGCGCCGCCGGCGCTTTCGCGAAGAGGGGGAGGGTGTCGTGCTGCACAGGCAGGCCGGGAAGCCCGAAGGGCCTCCGGGCGAGCGAGGCGACGGGAAGAAAGGGCCGGAAGAGCGCCTCGAGAACGGTCCTGGGCGCAGGAGCAACGGGTTTGGACGGCCTCTGCTGGCCTGGACGCCTTTCGGACCGCCGCCGCCCGCCCGGAGCCGGGCGCCAAAGGCGTTGGCCGGCCTGCCTCGCACATGGCTCTTCGCTTGCCCGGGGGCATGGTGACAAGGTTGCAAATGTGAACATGCCCTAACGCCCCTCGATGAGCTGGTCGAAGACCCCCCCGTCGTCGAAGTGGGTCCTCTGCGCCTGCGCCCAGCCGCCGAAGAGCTCGTCCACGGTGAAGAGCGCCATCTTCGGGAAGTCCGCCGCGTAGCGGGCGGCCACCGCCTCCGAGCGGGGGCGGTAGTGGTGCTTCGCGGCCAGGGCCTGGCCCTCGTCGGTGTAGAGGAACTCGAGGTAGGCCCGGGCCAGGGCCGTGGTGCCGCGCTTTCGCGCCACCACGTCCACCACGGCTACCGGGGGCTCGGCGAGGATGCTCCGGGAGGGGCGGACGATTTCGAATTTCCCGGCGCCCGCCTCCTTCGTGAGGAGGAGCGCCTCGTTCTCCCAGGCGACGAGCACGTCGCCGAGGCCCCGCTCGGCGAAGGTAGTGGTGGCCCCGCGCGCCCCCGTGTCGAGCACCGGGACGTTCGCGAGGAGCGCCGCCACGAAGGCGCGGGCCTTCTCGGGGCCGCCCCCGGGCTTCTGGAGGGCGTAACCCCAGGCGGCCAAGTAGTTCCACCGGGCGCCGCCGGAGGTCTTGGGATTGGGCGTGATGACCGCCACGCCGGGGCGGGCCAGGTCGTCCCAGTCCCGGATGCCCTTGGGGTTGCCCCGGCGCACCAGGAAGACGATGGTGGAGGTGTAGGGGCAGCTGTTGCCCGGCAGCCGCCTCCGCCACTCCTTCGCCACAAGGCCGCCCTGGACCAGGGCCTCCACGTCGTAAGCCAGGGCCAGGGTCACCACGTCGGCCTCGAGCCCGTCCAGGACCGCCCGGGCCTGCTTGCCCGAGCCGCCGTGGGACTGGTTCACGGTGAGGTCGCGCCCCGTCCTAGCCTTCCACTGCTTGGCGAAGGCCGCGTTTACCTCCCGGTAAAGCTCGCGGGTCGGGTCATAGGAGACGTTCAGCAGCGAGTCCTGGGCGAGGGCCGGGAGTCCGAACAACCCCGCCAGCAGGGCGAAACCGGCGCTAATCCATCTCTGGGATCGCACGGTCCCTCCTCTTAGGGCCCATCCCGAAATAGGGCGCGGCCGCGCGCGTGGCTGCGTCAGCTTGCTCGTCCGATGGTCTCCGACATCGCCCTTCGCTCGCTTCCTTGCCATCCATCAGCCACGCGCGGCGCCTCTCGCACCGGGTAGTGGCCCCGGCCCCAAAACTCCCGGCGCGTTGCCCGAAAGGTTGTGAGCTGCCTTGAGCCCGATCTGGCCTTCTTTTGGAGAACATTTTAATTCCTTATCACATAAATCCCACTAATTAAATAGACTAAATAATAAATCGTCTCCACACTCTTGTCAAGGGCCACGGATTTAACGTATAAGTTGTTATTTTTAAAATAGTTGTGCATATTAAATCCGCCCGAACCCCGCTGCGCGCGTCTTGTTTTCCAGTCCACTTGACAATAGCAATCTCAAGACATATAATCATGTCTAGAGGTGATCGGTGCACTCTCGGACCGGCGGCTACGCTTTACGAATTCTCGGTTATTTGGCGGACCGCCCGGACCGGTGGATTGGGTGCAGAGCGCTCGCGGCCATCACCGGGATTCCCCACAACTACCTTTCCAAGATCATGAACCAGCTTGGAAAGCGGGGCATCGTGAGAAGCCGGAAAGGCTGGGGAGGTGGGTTCTGCCTTTCCTCCGCCTCCCGGGCCGTCTCGATCTGGGAGGTGCTAGCGGGCTGCTGAAAAACTCCCGTAGGCCCACGTGAGTTTCTCAACAGTCTGCTAAGCTGTTCGAGGTTCCCGCCGACGACCTGGGCTGTTCGTTCCGCCTTCCCAACCGAGGCCCCGGCGCTCCCTGCGCTCTCCACGGGCGGTGGGAGGCGTTCCAGAAGGGGTACGAGGAGATGCTTCGGGGGGCCACGCTCGCCGACCTTGGTTCCGGGACCGCCGCTCCGGGGGATGGCGACCACGGCGACGCCCTCGGTTGACGCGGTGTTTAAGGACCCTAAGGAGGTTCTCATGAAGCGGATGTCGAAGACGGTTTTGGGGGCGGGTGCGGTGCTGGCCCTCGCGGCGGCCGTGTCTTGCGGCGGCGGGGACGGCGGCAGCACGGCCATCTCGCCGGAGGCGCGGGCGGAGGCCGAGAAGCTCTTCGCGACGAAGTGCGCCGCCTGCCACGGCGTGAACGGCGACGGAACCGGGCCCGGCGCGGCCGGGCTCAACCCCAAGCCGCGCAACTACCACGACAAGGCTTGGCAGGCCTCGACCACGGACGAGGAAATCGAGAAGGCCATCGTCTACGGCGGAGCGGCCGTCGGCAAAAGCCCCCAGATGGCCTCGAACCCCGAGCTCCAGTCGAAGCCGGAGGTGGTGCGGGCCCTGCGGGAGAAGGTGCGGGAGTTCGGCCGGAAGTAGCCCTCCCCCGGCTGCTTCGGGGAGGCGGGCGGAGGGAGCGGGAACGCGAGGAGGCTTGCCATGACGGTCAAGACGAAGTTCGGATGGATGGGAGCGCTGGCGGCGCTGGCGGTGCTCGCGGCCTGCGGCGGCAGGGGCGGCGGCACGGCGGCCAATCTGCAGGAGCTCATGAAGGCCCGCGGGCTCAACGAGGCGGACGTCTCCGCGGCGCTCAAGACCTACACGCCCAGCGGCAAGCACGACGAGTACTACCTGTTCGCCTCGGGCGGCCATGGGGGAAACCTTCTCGTCATCGGCGTGCCCAGCATGCGGATCCTGAAGTACGTCGGCGTCTTCACCCCAGAGCCCTGGCAGGGCTACGGCTACGACGACGACACGAAGGCGCTGCTGAGGGCCGGCTCGCCCGAGGGCCATATGCTGACGTGGGGCGACATGCACCATCCCGCCCTGAGCGAGACGAACGCCGATTACGACGGCCAGTTCATCTTCTGCAACGACAAGGCCAACGCCCGCATCGCCGTCGTGGACCTCAAGGACTTCGTCACCAAGCAGATCGTCCAGTCGGATCTGATCCAGAGCGACCACGGCGGCACCTTCGTGACGCCCAACAGCGACTACGTCGTGGAGACGGGCCAGCTCCCCGCGCCGCTGGGCGGCGCCTACGCGCCGCTCTCCGAGTACAACGAGAAATACCGGACGGCGATGATCTACTGGAAGTTCGACCGCGCTAAGGGCCGCATCGTGCCCGAGGAGTCCTTCGCCTTCGAGCTGCCTCCCTACATGCAGGACATCGCGGACTCCGGCAAGCTGGCCAGCGACGGCTGGGCCTTCTGCAACTCCTTCGACACCGAGCGCTCCTACGGCGGCAACCAGCAGGGCAAGCCCTCGCTCGAATCCGGCGCATCCCAGAACGACATGGACTACCTCCACGTCTTCAACTGGAAGAAGGCGGTGGAGGTGGTGAAGGCGGGCAAGGCCAAGACGATCGCGGGCATGAAGGTCATCACCCTCCCCACCGCCGTGGACGAGGGGCTTCTCTATCTTATCCCCGAGCCCAAGAGCCCCCACGGCTGCGACGTGTCGCCGGACGGTCAGCACATCTGC
>JAKAIJ010000113.1 GCA_021814355.1 Acidobacteriota bacterium | reverse complement strand
GCGCTGGGGCGGCTCGCCCCTGTCCCGGGGCCCCAGTTCCGGCTCGAGGCGGTGGGCGCCGCGGCGCTGGCGGAGGTCTCCCCCGAGGTGAAGTGCGTCCTCTACCGCATCGCCCAGGAGGCGGTGAGCAACGCCGTGCGCCACGCGGCGGCGGGCCACGTGGTGGTCACCGTGGCCGCGGAGGGCGGCGGAGCCGTGCTGGAGGTGCGGGACGACGGGCGCGGAATCACCCCGCGCGCCGCCACGGAGCGGGGCCACTACGGCCTGGCGGTCATGCGGGAGCGGGCCGGGCTCGTGGGCGGCGCGCTGGAGGTGGAGTCGGAGCCGGGCCGGGGGACGACGGTCCGGGTCCGGGTGGCGGAGGCGCGGAGAGCCGCCGCGCCCGCCAGGCCCACGACGGTGGAGAGCGCATGAGCCAGAGACCCGTCCGCGTCCTGCTGGTGGACGACCACCCCCTCGTCCGGGAGGGGATCATGAGCCTCCTCCGGGAACCGGAGTTCGAGGTGGTGGGCCAGGCGGCCGACGGGAAGTCCGCCGTGGCCTTGGCCGCGCGGCTTCAGCCCGACGTGGCCCTGCTGGACATCCGGATGCCGGAGATGGACGGCCTCGAGGCCCTCCGGAACATCCGCGCGTGCGCCCCCCGCACGGCGGTGGTGCTGGTGACCCAGGTGGAGGACGAGGCCCACCTCCTGAGGGCCATCGAGCTGGGCGCCTCGGGCTACGTGGTCAAGGGCGCCCCCGGCCGCGAGCTGCGCGAGACGGTCCAGCACATCGCGTCGGGGGAACCGGGCTTCTCTCCGGAGCGCTTCCGCGCGCTTCTGGAGCGGTTCCGCGCGCAGGCGACCCGGCGGGGCCGCGCGGCGGCGGAGAGCGCCCGGCTCTCCCCGAAGGAGGTGCAGGTCCTGAGGCTCGTCGCGCAGGGGCTCACCAACCAGGAGATCGGCGAGCTGCTCTCTCTGGAAACCAGCACCGTGAAGAGCCACGTCCACAATGTGCTGGAGAAGCTGGAGGCCTCAGACCGCCTCCAGGCCGCCCTCTGGGCCCTGCGCGAGGGGTTGCTGCCCGAGCCTTAGCAGGACCACGGCGCGCAGGCCACGATGCAGCTCGGGCAGCAGGTGACGAGATCGCAACTGCTGCAGCCGCAGCGCACCCCGCCGCAGTAGCCGCAGTCCCGGGGGAGCATGTCGGGCGTGGGGCCCGGCGCGGCGGAGAAGTGGAAATCCGTCAGCGTGGGGAACTGCACCGTCCCGATGACCGCGCTCTGGATCTCACCCGTGGAGAGCTGGGTGAGGTACTCCACGAGGACTCGGTTGTCCCCCTGGGGCGCGGGCGGCACCAGGAGGGTCATGGGCCCCGCCGTCAGCGCGCCCCTCAGGGCGGGGGCAGGAGTGTCGAAGGCCCGGTCGGCCACCGCGGCCGGAGCGTCGGCCGCCACGAGGGCGAGCAGGGGCGTACCGCTGGGCAGCGCGGTGAGGCGCACCGCGTGGACGGCAGCCTGTGTCGCCGACGGTGGCACCATCAGGAGCGTGAGCCGGAGCGCCCCCCGGCCCGTGAGCGACCCCATCACCTCGATCTCCCCCGGGTCTAGCGGGACCGATCCCACCCCCGCCGCCGCGGGGAGCGCCGTCAAGACCAGAAGCGCCGTGAACAACACCGTCAACAACAGTCGGTTTCTCATTGCACACTCCTCTTGCGCCCGCTCCGTGGCGCGCCATGCGCCGGACCCGGAGCGGGCTCAGCGAGAGGATGGAGCCTCTTTTTCCTCCGCGCCTCCATCTGGAGGTGGAGAAGGGGGGCCGGTGCGGGCCCGTTCGCCTTCCGCGGGACGCCCCCCCTCTTTGCGGCTCTCGGCTCCCTGGCGACGATCCGCGGTTGCATTTGCCCGCGCCAAGGCCGATACTTGCACTATATCTTCGGGATAGGAGCTCCGGGGGGAGCCGATGGCCGCATCGGATAAGAGTGCGCGGAGAAAGCCGGGAGGCGGAGGAGTTCTTCCCCGGCCGAGTCGCGGCTTTATGACCCGCGCCGTCCGCGCGGCGGCGGACGATCCCCTTCTTACCTATGCCTTCTCAGAGCTAGAAGGCGACATCCGATGAAGACCCCGCTCCCCGCCCGGTTCAAGGCGTTCTCCAGGGTGACCGGCGCCATCGGCATGACGGCGGCCCTCCTCGTCCTGGCGGGATGGCTCCTGGACATCGCCGTGCTGAAGAGCATCCTGCCCGACTGGGTCTCGATGAAACCGAACACCGCCCTCTGCTTCCTGTTGGCGGGTCTGGCCCTGTGGCTGCTGCAGGAGGAGACCCCGGCGACCCGCGCCGGGACGGCGCGCCGGCGGCTCGCCCAGGTTTGCGCTCTGGCCGTCCTCCTGATCGCTGCCCTCACGCTGGCGGAGTACCTTTCCGGACGGGACCTGCACTTGGACCAACTGCTCTTCCAGGAGCCGCCCGGGACCGTGGAGACCGCGGTTCCGGGCCGTATGGCCCCCAATACGGCGTTCGCGTTTTTCTTCCTGGGGTGCGCCCTGCTGCTGCTCGACCGCGGGCCCCGCCGGGGCTTCCAGCCCGCCCAGCTCTGCGGCCTCATGGTGGCGATGGTCGGCATCCTGGGGCTGCTCGGCTACGGGTACGGGATCAAGCGCCTCTACGGCCTCGCCGCCTACACCCCCATCGCGCCCCCCACCGCGCTGGTCCTTCTGCTGCTCGCGGCCGGCGTGCTCTTCGCCCGCCCCGACCGCGGCCCGGTGGAGGTCTTCACCAGCGAGAGCGCGGGGGGGGTGATGGCTCGCCGCCTCGCGCTCCCCGTCCTCGTGCTGCCGGTGGCCGTGGACCTCCTGGCGCGGGCCGCCGAGGGCGGGGGGATCATCGGCGAGAGCGTCGGCGGACTGTTCCACGCCGTGCTGATCATGGTGGTCCTCGGGGCCCTCGTGCTGACGACCGCCGCCTGGCTGGAGCGGACGGATCTCCAGCGCAGGCAGGCGGAGGAGAAGACGGCGCACCTGGCCGCGATCGTGGAGGGCTCCGACGACGCCATCCTCAGCAAGACCCTCGAGGGCGTGATCACGAGCTGGAACGCCGGCGCGGAGAAGCAGTACGGCTACACCGCCGCGGAGGCCGTGGGCCGGCCCATCTCCCTTCTCATCCCCCCCGACCGCACACAGGAGATGGCGCTGATTCTGGAAAAGGTCGCCCGCGGCGAGGGGGTAGAGCACGTCGAGACCACCCGGCTCCGCAAGAACGGCGAGCTCGTGCCTGTCTCCCTGACGGTATCGCCCATCCGGGGCCCGGACGGAACGGTCCGGGAGGCCTCCACCATCGCCCGTGACATCACCGAGCGCAAGCGCGCCGAGATGGAGATCCTGGACTTGAACGCCCAGCTCTCCCAGCGAGCCCTGGCCCTGGAGGCCGCCAACAAGGAGCTGGAGGCCTTCTCCTACTCGGTCTCCCACGACCTGCGCGCGCCCCTGCGGAGCCTGGACGGTTTCAGCCTCGCCCTTCTGGAGGACTACGCCGGCACCCTGGACGCGGCGGCGGGGAGCCATCTGCAGCGCATCCGCGCCGCGGCCCAGCGGATGGGGCTCATCATTGACGATCTCCTCAAGCTCTCCCGCGTGACGAGGGCGGATCTCCGCGTCGAGCAGGTGGACCTGAGCGCCTTGGCCCGCGCGACGGCCGACGATCTCCGTCAGCGGGACCCTGGCCGCGGGGTCGAATTCGTCATCGCCGACGGCCTGTCGGCCGCGGGCGACCCCCGCCTCCTACGCATGGTCCTCGACAACCTCCTGGGGAACGCCTGGAAGTTCACGAGCCGGTGCAAACACGCGCGCATCGAGTTCGGGGCGCGCGGAGAGGACGGCGGATCCGGCTTCTTCTTCGTCAAGGACAACGGGGCCGGGTTCGACATGGCTCACGCCGGAAAGCTCTTCGGGGCCTTCCAACGCCTCCACGGACCCGAGGAGTACGAGGGCACGGGGATCGGACTCGCCACCGTCCAGCGCATCATCCACCGCCACGGCGGCAGGGTCTGGGCCGAGGGAGAGGTCGGCGGGGGCGCGACGTTGTTCTTCACGCTGGGCACCCGCCTGGACAACGGCGAGACGACAGATAAGGAGCGGCCATGATCGTGAGAGAGAGAGTGATCCTGCTGGTGGAGGACAACCCGGATGACCAGGTTCTCACCCAGAGAGCCCTTGCGAGGAACAATATCCTGAATCCCGTAGTCCTTGCGAAGGACGGCGTGGAGGCCCTGGATTACCTCTTCGGGACGGGGGCCTACGCCGGGCGCGATCCCTCGGCGCTGCCCGCGGTCGTCCTCCTGGACCTCAAGCTCCCCAAAGTGGACGGTCTCGAGGTCCTGCAGCGGATCCGGTCGGACGAGCGCACCCGCCCGACGCCCGTGGTGATCCTCACCTCTTCCAAGGAGGAACAGGACCTGGTCAACGGCTACAAGCTGGGGTGCAACAGCTACGTCCACAAACCCGTGGACTTCACCCAGTTCAGCGAGGCCGTGAGGACCCTGGGCCTTTACTGGCTCATCTTGAATGAGCCGCCGCCTATGGGACGCTGATGCGGGGGTGCGTGCACGAAGCGCCCGGACCAGGGACACTGTGGTGCTCTTTGGGGTACGCGTCACGCCGCGAATAGGACCGCGACCGGGGCGAGTGGCGGATATTCCCGCCGGTCCCGGCGGCGTTTTCCGCGCCCTTCCGCCCGTTCTCAATTCTGAGCCGACGTCTCTTGCCGGCGAGACGGCGAGACTCGAACGAGGCCCCCCCGTTCGAGCGCGTTTCGCGCCCAAACTCTTCGTCCATGCGGGCTCCGGGAGACCGGAAGACTCCCCGGCCACCCGGTTGGCACGGCTTCTGCACCCGGCGGGTGCCGGTGCCAGGGGTTGGCACCCGTGGACGAAAGAGACAGGAGGGTGCCATGAAACGCTTGAACGGATTCCTCACGGCGGCGACGGTTGCGGCTCTCTCGCTGGGGCTCGGGTTCGGTGCGTGGGCTCAGTGCGCCAGCGAAACTCCCCTCTCCAACGCGCGGGGCGGCGGGCAGTGGGGAATCTACGGCACGCCGGACGACGGGACGGGTACGGGCTCCATCGTGACCGCCTTCTGGCTCGCCGGCGCCGCGGAATCGGCCAACAGCGGCACCCTGCCCACGAGCAGCATGGTCCGCCAGTGGGAGTCCTACGTCTGGATGCCCCGGGCTACCTACTCGGTGGACGCCAACTGGGGTCTCCCGGGCGTCACCGGCGGCTGCCCCTCGGCCTCGGACCACACGGTGTTCGTCTACTCCATCGAAAACCAGGGGGTGGGACAGTACCTCCTGATGAGCACCGGAGCGGACCCTCCGGGCAGAAGCCCCGGCCCGGGCATCTCGTTCCCGCTCGGGTTCGACTTCGGCAACATCACGAACGGCGATGATCCGGCTTTGCCGAGCAACGTGACCCCGGTGGAGATCCCCGTGCCGTCCGCCCAGCCCCTCGTGCCGATTGACCAGTACGTGACGCTGCTTCCTCTGCAGGTCACCTGGAATTCCATCCCCAACCTCAAGGGCTACTTCGACGACGATCCCGGACGCAACCTGATCACGGGAGCCGTGATCTGGTACCACCGGGGAGCGCCGAAGAACTTCCGAACCGGCGCCTGGTGCGTCGCGATGGGAGGGGTGCTCACTTTCGGGACCGCCGGTCTGGACCCGGGGCGCGCGACGGTCACCGTGCCCGTCACGCCCGGCGTGGAGACGTACCTGGCCATCACGCCCGTCTTCGACAACTTCGTCGCCAGCGCCTTCGTGGGCAAGACCGCCCTCGTCTACAACTACGTGGAGCCCCCGCCCTCTCCCAGCCCGGGCCCCCGCGACGGGAACAAGGTGCCCCCCACCGCCCTCGCCGATCCCTCTCCCTCCGCAGGCCGGGCAACCGCTCCGGCGCCGACGCAGGAGCTCAACGGTTTCCCCCGCCTCTCCGGGCTGAGGTCCGTTACCCCGACTGGCTCCGCTGCGACGCAGACCGCGGGCGGACCGCAGACTTCCACCTCCTACACCCTCCCCGCGGGTTACGTCCAGCTTCTCCAGAGCCCTCTCCAGGACATCCAGATCGAGAGGGTGGTTCCTCCTGAACCCGCCGTCGGCTCCACACAAACCGCGGGCGGACCGCAGGCCTCCACCTCCTACACCCTCCCCGCGGGCTACGTCCAGCTTCTCCAGAGCCCCCTCCAGGACGTCCAGATCGAGCGGGTGGTTCCGCCCACAACCCCGGCGGGACCCACCGGAATCCCCGTCTCCGCCCCTCGCAAGTAGAAGCCCCTCGATCGCAAGGCTGAAGAGGCCGGCCGCAGGGCCGGCCTCTCTCTTTTTTCACGGCGTGTGCCCCGGCCTGGCCGAAAGAGTCTGTCTCGAACCGAAGTGATCACAAAGAACCGCCGGGGCGAGAGACTCTCGTCCGCCTTCTCGATCGGCTGCCCGGGGAGTTGGGGCGTCCATGACCTCGGGCGCTTCGTGGGGGGCGGCGCACGGACGGCGGCACATCCACCCGCTTTCGCAGTTCTGAGGCGGCCGTCTCTCACCATCGAGACAGATTCCTTCTTCGCTCCGCCGCCCGCCCGAACGACACATGCGTCAAACCCTGTGTGGACGGGCTGTTGTGGACAACGCCGCCGCAATAGCGGCGATCCGTTCCGATCTGGCACGGCGCGTGCAACAGGTCAATCCGGTGCCAGCGGTTGGCACTCACGGAGAGAGATACAGGAGGGTGCCATGAAACGGTCAAACAGATTCCTCGCAGTCGCGACGGCGGCAGCGCTCGCGCTTGGATTCGGATTCGGCGCACGGGCCCAGTGCGATGTCCTGACCCCCGCCTCGAACGCCAACGCCGGCGGCCAGCACCAGATCACGGGTATCGTGGACGACGGATCCGACACCGGCTCTATCGTGACCTTCTTCTGGCTTTTCGGGGCGGGTGTCGCCAACAACAGCTCCATGCTCCCGAGCACCAGCATGGTGCGGCAGTGGGAGTCCTATCTTCCCTCCGACATGAATACCTATTCGGTGGACACCAGCTGGGGACTTCCGGGAACGGTGGGCTGCCCTTCGGCCTCGGACCGGACCATGTTCGTCTACTCCATCGAGAACGGCGGCGCGGGTCAGTACCTCGTCATGAGCACAGCCGCCCACTTCGGGCGCACCAGCGGACCGGGCTTCGGCAGCGTCCAGTTCGATTTCGACGATATCGTCAACGGCAATGCCCAGCCGGGTTCCAGCGACGTGACCCCCGTGGACATCCCCAGCCTAACGGCCACCCCGCTCATCCCCATTGACGAGACGGTGACGCAGCTCCCCCTGGAGGTCGCCTGGACCCCCATCGCCGACCTGAAGGGGTACTACGACAGCGACCCGGGCCGGAACGTCATCACCGGCGTCATCCTCTGGTACCGGCAGGGCGGCGGCCCCACCGATTTCCATCCCAACGCCTGGATGGTGGCTCCCGGCGGCGTGCTCTCCTTCGGCACGGCCGGCCTGGACCCTGGCCGTGCACGTGTGACGATCCCGGTGATCCCGGGCCAGGAGACCTACCTCGCCCTGACCCCGGTTTTCGACGACTACCTCATCTCGCACTTCGTGGGCAAGCCCGAGCTCGTCTACGACTTCACGGAACCCGACCGGAACCCTCCTCCCGGCCTGAACCCCGGCGGGACCCGGATTCCCCCCCGTGAACTGACGGGCGCCACCTCCGTCGGCCGGCCGAGCCTCCCCGCGACGGAGAAGGAGAACCACGGCGCTGTCGCGACGCAGACCGCGGGCGGACCACAGGCCTCCACCTCGTACACCCTCCCCGCCGGGTACGTCCAGCTTCTCCAGAGCCCCCTCCAGGACGTCCAGATCGAGCGGGTGGTTCCTCCTGAACCCGCCGTCGGCTCCACGCAGA
>JAKAIJ010000112.1 GCA_021814355.1 Acidobacteriota bacterium | reverse complement strand
GGGAAGGGGCGCACGGTGCGGTTCCACCACGCCACCGTCATCATGACGAGCAACGTGGGGACGAAGCTCTTCTCGAAGGGTCGGCTCGGATACCAGGAGCCTGGAGAGGGCTCGGTGGAGAACGAGGCCGTCCTGAGGGAGGTCCGGGCCAACTTCACCCCCGAGTTCCTGAACCGGGTGGACGAGGTGATCGTCTTCAGGAGCCTCGAGGGGGATTCCATGGAGGCGATCGTGGACCTCCAGCTCGAGGACCTGCGGGAGCGCCTCGCCCACCAGGGGAAGCAGCTCCTGTTGGAGCCCGCGGCCCGCGCGGTCCTGGCGCGCGAGGGCTACTCGCCCGACTACGGGGCCCGGAACGTGGGGCGGACGCTGCGCCGGCTGGTCTCCGAGCCCATGGCCGAGCTGGCCCTCCGCGCCGACTGGCCCCAGGCAACCGCCGTCCGGCTCTTCGAGAAGCAGGGGAGCGTGGCGGTGGAGCTGGTCCTGCCCGCCTACGACTTCTCCCTTCAGGAGACCGCCGCCGACGAGGAGTCTCCGCACGAGGAGCACCACCGCACCTAGCAGGTGGTTAAAATCTTTTCAGGACGACCGGTTACCCTTGTGACCCCTCCTGCATCTGTAGTAGCCTGGAAAAGGAAAGAGGGGCGCGGCTTGAAACGCTCCGGGAGGGAGTCGGGACATGACCGGACGAGACATAATCCTCTTCGGCCTTGTTCTGGCCGTCTGGTTCGTGGCCAGCCGGTATCTCCTGCCCAAACTGGGCGTGGCCACTTGAGCGCCCGACAGGTGCGGGGCCGAGTTCGGCCCCTCGAAGAATCGGAGGGACGATGTCTCAGCACGTGATGGAGGTGGGTGAGGCCAGCTTCAAGGCGGAAGTCCTGAACGCCTCCCAGCCAGTCCTGGTGGATTTTTGGGCCCCCTGGTGCGGGCCCTGCCGGATGGTCGCGCCGGTGGTGGACGCCTTGGCCCAGGAGATGGCGGGCAAGGTGAAGTTCGCCAAGGTCAACGTGGACGACAACCAGAACCTGGCCCAGCAGTACGGCGTCATGTCCATCCCGGCGCTGTTGATCTTCAAGGGCGGGCAGGTCGTGAACCAGCACATCGGGGCCCTTCCAAAGCCGGCCCTGAAGAGCCTTCTCGAGAAATCGCTGTAGTCCCCGGAGCGCTCGATGCCCCTTTACGAATATCGTTGCCGCGAGTGCGGGGTGCGATACGAGAAGCTGATCTTTCGGAAGGGGACAGCGGCCCCGCCTTGCCCCTCCTGCGCCGCAGAAGACGTGGAAAAGCTCTTCTCGGTCCCCTCCGTGAAGACCGGAGGCGCCTCCTCGCCGGCCGGAGGGATGGGGCCATGCGGAGCCCCCAAGGCCTCCTGCGGCTCCGCCGGCTTCGGCTGAGGCTGAAACGCGCGGCGCCGTGCGCGCCACGGAAGAGGCACCACACCACACAAAGGAGGCGCTTTTCGTCCCGCCATGGATGGATGGGGAGCCCCGTTTTCATAAAAGCGAAATTAGGCATACTACAGACTCCCGCCATGTCCAAGGGGATTCCAGGCGGTAAAGGGTCTCACCCCCGCTTTTTACGTCTGATAAGATATCTTATGTCTAATAAATTAGGCAGGAGACGGACGCCCGGGACGAAGATCCGGCAGGACCCTTCCGCGACCGGGATTTCTAAAGCCCAAGGCGCTGCTAACGGGGCTGCGCCGTCCCACATGCCTGGCTCAGAGGCCCTGGCACGAAAAGCACTTTCCCACTTCACCCAAGCGCGCGCATGGCCAGTTTTATACTTAATGCTGACGGATAATACAATATTTATTATAATAAATAAAGCATATTAAAGCTATTTTAGTAGAAAATTTATTGATTATTTGGGCATACGATGTAGAAGTATAAAGTATTATATTGCAGAATATTGTAGGCATATTCATGCTAGAACAGATCAATTTCTAAGTTCGCAAAGCTCCAGGAGGGCCTGGACCAGGGCTTCGATCCCACGTGCCAGAATAACGTGATCGGTGGCAAGGAGGCTTCCAGGCGCAAGGGCGAGTCCCCTACTCCGGTCCACGAGGACGCCATCGGGGGGAAGTTCGAGACACCCCTGATTATCGGGCCATGCGCCGCAAATGGCTGAAAGGACGAACTCTGCGAGGCTCAGCGCGCCAACCACGCCGCCCGATGCGCGCAACTCGGTGACGTACTTTTGCACCTCCGGGTGGGGAAGCCTTGGTTGAGAGCTGCCGAAACCGAGAAGGAGATTCTTGGCGGCGCCCTGCCCACCGACAATAATCAGAATATCCAGCATCTTTGGGCTGATTTCTTGAAGTGGATACAGTTTTCCGCGAACCAGCCGGGCCGATTCGGTGAACTGGTTCCGGCTTTCACTCGGGCACTCCTCGGTAGTCGTATGGTCCGCGACATGAAACTGAGGCAGGTCCAGGGCCAAAAAAATCGGCTCGTGTCCTGCTTTCTGGACGGCCAGGGTGAGCAGCACCGTCTCGAAGGGGTCGCTGCCGTCCACGGCCCCGCAGCCGCACAGCAGAATGCCGACGCGGCGCTTCATCGGCTCTCCGGGTCCCCTTCGAGGGCTTCGGTCGCCGCGTGGATGACGAGCTGCAGCGCGTCGTCAATGGGCATGTCGAGCCGGACGCCGGCGGCCTTGGCGTGGCCTCCTCCGCCCCAGGGCGCGACGAACTTGTCAATGGCGAAGTCGCCCCGGGAGCGGCAGGAGACCTTCGTGGCCCCGTGTTCTAACTCCTTGAAAAAGAAGCCCGCGACCACGCCGTCCACCTGGACGGTGTAGTTGACGAGGTCGTCCGCGTCTTCCATCTTCGCTCCGAACCGGCGGAGGAGGTCCTGGCGGATCTCCATCCAGGCCACCCGTCCGCCGGGGGAACGTTGCAGGGTGGTGAGGATGGCCCCGGTCAGGCGGAGCCTTCTGGCGCTCTGGCGCTCGAAAACCTCCGTGTACACCTCCTGCGGGTCCACGCCCAGGCCGAGAAGCTCAGCCGCGAGGAGGTGGGTCCCGGGAGTGGTGCTCGGGTACCGGAAGCCCCCCGTGTCGGTGTGGATTGCGGTGTAGAGCGGCTCGGCGAGCTCGCGGTCGAGGGAGACGCCCAGGCCGCGCAGGAGCCGGTAGACCACTTCGCCGGTGGCGCAGGCGCTCTCGTCGAGCAGATAGTCCGCTCCCCGCTGCATCTCGAGGCGGTGGTGGTCCACCACGAGGATCCCCTCGCTCTGGCGGGCGAGCGGCAGAACCGCCCCGAGCCGCTCGAAGGCCCCCATGTCCACCACCACGGTGAGCGCCCCCCGGAAGAGCGACTCGGGCGCCTCGATGTCCCTGGGCGTGCGGATCTCGTGGGGGGATTTCAGAAGGAACCGGAGGTTGGCGGGGACGGGGGTCGGGTTGACCAGCGCCACCGTCTTGCCCAGCCTCGCGAGCCCCCGCCCCAGGGCGAGTTGACTCCCCACCCCGTCGCCGTCGCTCGACATGTGGGTGCTGACCACGAATTTCTCGTGGTTCCGCAGCTTGCCGAGGGCGACGTCGAGTGGGCTCATCCGGCTCCTTCCCGCAGGGCCTCTTATCATACGTGCGGCGGGACCAGAAGGCAAAGCCGCAGCGCCGGTGCCGCGCGCCGCGCGTGGTATCATTCCCCTGCGGAGGCCCGCGTGCTCAAGACCTACCGTCGGCAGTTCAACATCTGGTGCGTGCTGTCGGATACCGCCGCCGCGGCCCTCTCCTTCGTTCTGGCCTACGCCCTGAGGGCGTGGGCCCTTCCCGGATACTGGCCTGGCCTCGACCGCGAGCCGCTCTTCGGCTGGGAGAGGTACCTCCCGGTGCTCTTTCTCTGCGGCGCGGCCGTGGTCGCCTCCCTTTTCGCCGTGGGCGGCTACCGGATGAGCCCGGGCCGCCCCTGGCACGCCGTCCTGGCCTCCAACGTCAAGGGGGTGGCGGCCGCGGTCCTGCTCACCCTGGCGGCGGCGGCGGCCCTCCGGCTCACCTACCTGAGCCGCCTCTTCGTGGCGCTCTTCTTCCTCTCCTTCCTGTTCCTCGCCACCGTGGGCAAGCTGCTCGTTTCCAGGAGCTTCGGAGTCCTCGGAACGAAGGGGATTCACCACCGGATCCTCCTCCTGGTGGGCTGCAACGCCCAGGCCCGTCAGATCGCCCTCTCTTTCCAGAAGGGGCCCCACCTCGGGGTGACCCTGCGAGGGTTTCTCGCGCCCGACAGGGCCTGCGACGCCCGCGACTTGGAAGAGATGCAGCGGCTCGGCCTCCCACGGCTGGGAGAGGCATCGAACCTCCCGGCCCTCCTGCAGCGCGAGGTGGTGGACGGGGTGCTCTTCGCCGCAGAGCCCGGGATGGTGGACCGGTTCGAGGAGCTGTGTCTGACCTGCGAGGACTCTGGGGTGGACGTCCTGATCCCCGTGAACCCCTTTCCCCACCTCATCGCCCGCACCAAGCTGGAGAAGCTGGACGACTTCTCCCTCCTCCACTTCACCACCGTCTCGCACGACTTCGTGCCGCTCTTCTTCAAGCGCCTGCTCGACGCCTCGGGAGCCGCCGCCGGCCTCCTGCTCCTTTCTCCGCTCTTCCTCTCGGTCGCCCTGCTGATCAAGATCACCGACCCGGGCCCCGTCTTCTTCCGGCAGGAGCGCGTGGGGTTGCACGGCCGCCGCTTCCGCCTCGTGAAGTTCCGGACGATGGTGAGGGACGCCGAGAGGAGGCTCACGGAGCTGAAGCACCTCAACGAAGCGGACGGCCCCGTCTTCAAGATGAGACAGGACCCGCGGGTCACGAAGCTCGGGAGGCTCCTGCGCAAGAGCTCCGTGGACGAGCTCCCCCAGCTCTGGAACGTCCTTCTCGGCCAGATGTCGCTGGTGGGCCCCCGGCCGCCCCTCGCCTCCGAGGTGGAGCGGTACGAAAGGTGGCAGAGGCGGCGGCTCTCCATGCGCCCGGGGCTCACCTGCCTCTGGCAGGTCTCGGGCCGGAGCGAGCTGGATTTCGACACCTGGATGAAGCTCGACCTCCAGTACATTGACAACTGGTCCCTCGGGCTCGATTTCCTCATCCTCCTCAAGACCGTCCCCGCCGTCTTCTCGGGCCGGGGGGCGGCCTGAGATGGAGGCCCCCGGCACGTTCCGCGCGCGCATCGCGGAGCCCTGGAGCCTGGGGCTCGCCGGGCTTCTCCTACTGCTCTACTTCGGGGGGCTCGGCGCGGTGCCGCTCTTCGAGCCCGACGAGGGACGCTACACCGAAATCCCAAGGGAGATGCTCGCCGCGGGGGAGTTCGTCCTGCCCCACCTCAACGGCGTGCTCTACTTCGAGAAGCCTCCGCTGCCCTACTGGCTCACCGCCTCCGCCATGGCCCTCTTCGGTCCGGGCCCCTTCGCGACCCGGTTCTGGAACGCCCTTCTGGCCCTCGCGGGCCTTGGTCTCGCGGCTTGGCTCTGCGGGCGGCTCGGCGGGCCCCGCGCTGGCCTTCTCGCCGCGCTGGCGCTGGGGACCTCGCCGCTCTACCTCGCCATGGCCCACGTCGCCACTCTGGACATGAGCGTGAGTGTCTTCATCACCCTCTCGCTGGCCTGCTTCTGGTTCTTCCAGGCGGCGGAGGAGAACGCCCCGCGCCGGCGGCTCTACGCGTGGGGGATGTTCGGCGGCGCGGCCCTCGCGGTGCTCTGCAAGGGGCTCATCGGAATGGCGGTGCCGGGTGCCGTCATCGGCCTCTTCATCCTGATTTCGGGACGGTGGGGGCTTCTTCGGAAGGTGCCGTGGCTCTCGGGGGCGCTCCTGTTCCTGGCGGTGGCCGCGCCGTGGCGCGTCCTGGCGGCCCTCCGCAACCCGGGGTTTCTGAAGATCTACATCGTGCGGGAGCACTTCCTCCGGTACCTCACCCCCGTCTCGGACCGTCAGGAGCCCTGGTGGTTCTTTCTCCCCGTCCTGGCGGCGGGCTTTCTTCCATGGACCGGCCTGCTCCACGCCTCCGCCGGGCTCCTGCCCCGCCCGCTGCGGCTCCTGCGCAGGAGCCGCGCGGACCTCCTTTTCCTTCTCCTCTGGGCCGGGTTCATCTTCCTCTTCTTCTCGGCGTCCGAGTCGAAGCTCGTTCCCTACATGCTTCCGGCCCTCCCTCCGCTGGCGATCCTGGCGGCCCTGGGGCTGGACCGCCTCTGGGGGCAGGGAGGGCGCCTCCCGCGGACGGTGCGCGCGACGGGCGCGCTGGGAGGGCTCCTCTGGACGGGCGCCGGCGCCGCCTTTCTCTGGGCCGGGCTGGGGAGGGTGGCCGCCTTCTCGGCGCCGGACGAGCGGTTTCCGCTCCTTGCGGGGCTGGGCTCCCTGCTCGCGGCGGTCTCGGCGCTCGGCGCCGCGGCGTGCCTCGCCGGAAGGGTGCGGCCCGCGGTTCTCCTCTTCACCCTCTCGGGCGCCTGTTTCTTCGGCGGCCTCTGGGCGGCGGCGCCCCAGGCAGGGATCGGCCGGAACGTGGAGCCCTTCGCGGCCTACCTCAAGGCCCACATGAAGCCCGGGGACGAGCTCTACTCCTACCGGTGCTACCCCCAGACCCTCCCCGTCTACTTGGAGCGCCCCATCGGCGTCGTGGCCTTCTGGGGCGAGCTCACCTTCGGCGTCTCCCAGCTCCCCGAGGAGGAGCGGCGGCGCCGGTTTCCCCATCCCGAGGAGTTCAAGCCCTTGTGGGACTCGGACCGCCGCGTCTACGTGGTCACCGACCGCGAGTCTCTTCCCCTCATGGAGCGGGAGGGGCTCGGCCACGCCACCCTTCTTATGGGGCGCAGGATCGTGGTTCTGCTCACCAACAAGCCGCCCGGTCCGGACGATGTCTCTCGCTGACCGGCGGCTTTTCGCCTCCGCCTTCTGGATAGGACTCCTGGCGCTCTGCCTCCTCGGCCTGGGGCGCGACCTCTGGACCCCCGACGAGCCGCGGGAGGCGGGAATGATCCGGGAGATGGTCCTTCATCCCGGGGTCATCCCCACCCTCGCCGGCCAGCCCTTCTACGAGAAGCCGCCCCTCTATTACTGGGTCGCGGCGGCGTTCGTCCGTGCCTCGGGGGGGCCATCGGCGTGGGCGACCCGGCTGCCGAGCGCCCTGGCGGGATTCCTGACCCTCGTGGTCGTCTACGCGTGGGGGCGCCGCGCCGCGGGCCGGAGCGCCGGGACGGCGGCGGCCCTGCTTCTGGCGCTCTGCGTCCAGTTCACCGCCTCCGTCCACTGGGTCCTGCTCGACCCGCTGCTCATGCTCTTTTTGGCGCTCGCGAGCTGGGCGGGGTACGAGCTGGCCGCGGGCGGATCGCCGCGGGCCTTTCTTCCGCTCCTGTACTGCTCCTTCGCCGCCGCCCTCTGGACCAAGGGACTCGTGGGCCCCCTCGGCTTCGCGGCGGGGCTCGCGGTCTTCTGGGCCTGGAGCTGGCGGGACAAGCCCTGGCGGGCCTACCGCCCCCTTTGGGGAGCGTTCCTTACGGGACTTGCCTTCGCCTCGGTGGGGGCCGCCTTCTTCCTCGCGGGTGGAAGGGAGGCGCTCTGGCAGTGGGGCTACGTGAACCACGTCCAGCGCTTCCTCCACCCCCAGACCACGGGCCACGCCCAGCCCCTCTGGTACTACCTGCCCGCCCTCGCCCTGGCCCTCTTCCCCTGGCTCGTCCCCGCGGGCGCGGCGCTGCGCCCGGCCGTCTGGCGCGACCCCGTTCGCCGGCGCCTGGTGCGCTATTGCGCGGGGCTGGTGGCGGGGGGCCTGCTCCTGCTCAGCCTCTCCTCCACGAAGCGCGAGACCTACCTTCTCCCGCTCCTGCCGCCGCTCTTCGTCCTGCTGGGAACGGCGTGGGCGGACCTGCAGGAACGCGCGGCCGCCCTCCGGTGGGCCGGAGGGTGTTCGATCCTGCAGGCCGTTCTGTCGGGACTCTGGGGGATCGTCCCTCCCGTCGCGGCGACGATCTACACGGGCCGGGGAACGCCGCTTGCCGCCGTCCTGGCCGTCTTCTCGGCCGTGGCGACGCTG
>JAKAIJ010000111.1 GCA_021814355.1 Acidobacteriota bacterium | reverse complement strand
AAGCCGGCCACGGAGGTGGAACGGCGCATCGGCGCCTTCATCGCCGAGATGATCCCCGACGGGGCCACGCTCCAGATGGGCATCGGCGGCATCCCCGACGCCGTTCTCGCCCTTTTGGAGGGCAAGCGGGACCTGGGGATCCACACGGAGATGATCTCCGACGGGCTCGTGAGGGCCATGGAGCAGGGGATCATCACCGGCACCCGCAAGACCCTGCACCCCGGGAAGGTCATCGCCACCTTCATCCTGGGCACCCGCAAGCTTTACGACTTCGTCCACGACAACCCCCTCTTCGAGCTGCACCCGGTGGAGCACACCAACAACCCCTTCGTCATCGCCCAGAACGACAACATGATCGCCATCAACTCCGCCCTGGAGGTGGACCTCACGGGCCAGGTCTGCTCGGACTCCATCGGCACGTACATTTACAGCGGCTTCGGCGGCCAGCTCGACTTCATCCGGGGGGCGGCGGCCAGCAAGGGGGGCAAACCCATCATCGCCCTCCCCTCCACCGCCAAGGGAAACACCATGAGCCGCATCGTCCCCAGGCTCAAGGAGGGCAGCGGCGTGGTCACCACGCGCGCCGACGTCCACTACGTCGTCACCGAGTACGGGGTCGCCAACCTCTGGGGCAAGAACCTGCAGGAGCGGGCCCGCGCACTCATCAACATCGCCCACCCCGATTTTCGGGAAATGCTGGAGAGGGAGGCGCGTGAGCGCCACCTGGTGGCCTGAAGGGCCTGGAGGAGAGAACCGTGACCGTCACCATCGAATACTGCGGGGTCTGAAACTACTACCCGAAGGCCGCCGGTCTGGCGGCCAAGCTCAAGGAGGCGCTCGGGGTGGAGGCGGAGCTCATCCGCTCCTCGGGGGGCGTCTTCGAGGTGGTGGCGGACGGCGCGTTGGTCTACTCCAAGAAGGCGACGGGGGAGTTCCCCGACGAAGAGAAGCTGGTGGCCGCGCTGTCCCGCCGGAGGGGGGCCAAGCCATGAACATGGACACGGTCATCCGCCTGGTGGAGACCCACGCCGACGCCCTGGCGGACCGGTGGGTGGACACCCTGCTCAGGGAGGGCGGGGTGGAGGCCTACCTCAAGATCCCCCGCACGGAGCTCTTCGCCCACGTGCGGGAGTCCTTCCGGGAGATCGGCGCCTACCTCGACCAACCCGACCACCCGGTGGCAGTGCAGCACTTCCGGGAGGTGGGGCGGATCCGCCGCCGGGAGGGCATGGCGCTCGCCGAGGTGGTGAGGGCGATCCAGGTGGCCCGGAAGGTGGTCTGGCGGTACTGCAACGAGCAGGGGATGTTCGACACGAGCCTCGACGCCTACCGGGCGCTGGACCTCTACAAGCACGTGGTCCACTTCTACGATGCGGCCGTCCTCCACGTGATCGAGGGGTACGAGGAGGTTCCGGAGTAGTCCGGCCGAAGACCCCACGCGCCCCCGGGGCGGTTGAGGCTGAGGGCCCCCGGAAAGGGGCGGCAAGGCCTGCAACTCCAGCATTTTCAGCGTGATTTTTCTTGTCCGAGGTCTCTTCGGTCGGCGTCGCCCAGCCGGGCGCCGGGCGGGAAAGGGCCGCCCCCTGCCCGCCCGGAATATCAACCCTCCCGCACCACGCCGGCGTCGGGCAGGAGGACGGGGATGCCCTCCTCGATGGGATAGCAGCGGTGGCAGGATTCGCACCGGAGCTCCTCCTTGCCGTCCCGTTCGCGCCACTCGAAGACCCCCCGGCAGACGGGGCAGGCCAGAATCTCGAGGAACTCCTTGTCCAGAGCCATCGCGTCCCTCCCGGCGGCCGCCTTTCCCCCGCGGCACCGTTCCAGTATACTCTATAGTCTTTAGGGTCTGGGCATGCCTGACTATATCTTCGAAGGGGCCCTGGCGGAGAACCCCCTCCCCGAGGTCCTTCAGAAAATCTACTGCTACCGCGTCCCGGGGGTGCTGACCGCGAGCCGGCCCGACGGGAGCAAGCAGATCTACATCTCGGGCGGCGAGGTGACCTTCGCCTCCTCGACCTACGAGGAGGACCGCCTGGGGGAGTTCCTCCTGCGCAAGGAGATCATCACCCGCGCCCAGTACGATGAGTCGGTGCGCATCCTGAAGACCACGGGCAAGCGCCAGGGCTCCATTTTCGTCGAGATGGGGGCGCTGGCCCCGCGCGATCTCTACCGGGCCGTCAAGGAGCAGGTGGTGGCCATCGTCTGGTCGCTCTTCAACTGGTCCGACGGGCGCATCAGCTTCAACGTGGGCAAGTACAAGGAGGACGAAATCATCAAGCTCAACCTGGACACCCGCACGGTGATCCTCGAGGGGATCAAGAAAGTGGAGGACGCCAAGCGGGTCGTCCGGTGGCTGGGGCGGCGGGAGGACGTTTTCGAACCCACCGCCAGCGCCCTGGCCCTGCTCTCCACCGTGGGGCTGACCCCGGAGGACAAGAAGGTCTTCCGCGCCGTGGACGGCGTCCGCAACTTCCTCGACATCCTCAAGGTGACCCATCTGGACTCGGGCGAGACCGCCAAGACCCTTTACGCCATATATGTCCTGGGCTTGGTCCAGAAGAAGGACACCGCCATCCGCATCACGGCCAAGACGTCCGGGCCCCGGCCGTGAGGAGGCCCGCCGCGTGTTGAAGGTCGGCTTTCTCGGCGGGCTCGGCGAGTTCGGCAAGAACGTCACCGTCTTCGAGCAGGACGGGGCGCTGCTCGTGGTGGACTGCGGCGCCATGTTTCCCGAAGCCGACACGCCGGGCATTGACCTGGTCATCCCCGACTTCACCTACCTCCAGGAGCGCGCCGACCGCGTGGCCGGGGTCGTCCTGACCCACGGCCACGAGGACCACATCGGCGCCGTGCCCTTCCTGCTGCGCGCCGTCCCGGCGCGGCTCTACGCCACGCCCATCACCCTGGGGCTGGTGGGGCGCAAGCTGGAGGAGGCGGGGGTGGAACCCCTCGCCCGCCATGCCTTGGAGGCCGGACGGACCTACGAAATGGGCCCCTTCGCAGTGGAGCCCATCCCCGTGACCCACTCCATCCCCGGGGCGGTCTCCCTCGCGATCCGCACCGGCGAGGGGCTCTTCGTCCACACGGGGGACTTCAAGCTGGACCAGAGCCCCCCCGACGGGCGGCTCACCCACTACCACCGGTTCATGGAGCTCGGGCGCGAGGGGGTGAAGGGGCTGCTCATTGACAGCACGAACGTCGAAGTGGAGGGGGTCGCGGGCTCCGAGGCGCTGGTGGCCGCGCGGCTCGAACCCCACGTGGCGGAGCAGGAGGGCAAGCTGGTGGTGGCCCTCTTCTCCACCAACCTCATGCGGGTGCAGTGCCTCTACGACCTGGCGGCGCGCCACGGCCGGAAGGTGGCGCTCTTCGGCCGCTCGATGGTCGGGAACGTGAAGGTAGCCACGGACCTGGGCTACCTGAAGGTCCCCCCCGGCGTGGCCGTGGCCCTCGAGGAGGTCCCCTCGCTGGACCCCTCCGAGGTCGTCGTGCTGTGCACCGGGAGCCAGGGGGAGCCGCTCTCCGCCCTCAGCCGGATCGCCTTCGACGAGAGCCGGTTCGTGGACATCCGCGAGGAGGACCGGGTGCTCATCTCGGCCCGCATCATTCCGGGCAACGAGAAGCGGGTGGCCCGCATCGTCAACCAGGTCTACCGGAAGGGCGGGGCCGTCGTCACGGTGCGCGACGACCGCATCCACGTCTCCGGCCACGGGGCCCAGGAGGAAATCAAGCTCGTGGCCTCCTGGGTGCGCCCGGAGTACTACGTCCCCGTGCACGGCGAGTACCGGCAGCTCAAGGGGAACGCCCATCTGGCCGCGCAGATGGGCTATTCCCCGGAACGGATCCTGCTGGCCGAGACGGGCGACGCCCTGAAGTTCGAGGGCGGGCGCTTTGCGGGGCGAGAGGAACTGCCCGCGGGGTCCCTCTGGATTGACGGCGACAGCCATGACCCGGTGGAGAAGGTGGTCATCCGCGACCGGCGCCACCTCTCCACCGACGGCGTGGTGGTTCCCATCGTCGTGATCGGGCGCCAGACCGGGCGGCTCGAGTCGGAGCCGGAGATCATCAGCCGGGGCTACCCGTTCCTGGAGGGGGCCGACGAGCAGGCCGAAGAGGTCCGCCGGGACATCGCCGCCATGGTCCACGAGCTCTCCCACGACGAGGTTCGGGACACCAACATCCTCAAGGCCAAGGTCAAATCCACGGTGAAGCGGACCCTCAAGCGCAACGAGGCCAAGATCCCGCTCATCATCCCCGTCGTGATGGAAGTGTAGGCTGCGCGCGACCGGCCCCTCCGGGCGAAGGAGCTTCCCGTGACCCTTTTTTGGACGGTGGTCCTTGCGGTGGTCCAGGGATTGGCGGAGTTCTTCCCCGTCTCGTCGTCCGCCCACCTCACCATCCTTGGCGCCCTCGGGCGCATCCAGGAGAAGGACGCGCTGGTCTTCTTCCTCGTCCTCCACTTCGGGACCCTGGCCGCCACCACCCTGTTTTTCGGCAGGCAGTTGCTCGCGCTGGCGGCGGGAGCCCTGCGGGGCGACCGGGGCGCCTGGCGCTTCCTCGGCATGGTGGCGGTGACCACCGCCGCGACGGGGTTCCTGGGGCTCGGCCTCAAGCCCGTCACCGAGCGGGTGGTCACCTCGCCCGGGATCGCGGGGACGATTCTGCTCTTCACCGCCGGCTACCTCTGGTGCACACGCTACCTGCCCGCGGGGACGAAGACCCGGGACCAGATCGGCTGGGTGGACGCGGTCCTCGTGGGACTCGCCCAGGGCCTCGCCGTGGTCCCGGGGGTCTCCCGGTCGGGCGCCTCCATCAGCTCGGGCCTCGCGCGCGGCCTCGACCGGGAGACGGCCTTCCAGTACTCCTTTCTCGCCTCCCTCCCCGCCATCGCCGGGGCGTTTCTCCTGGAGGCGCGCCAGGCCTTCTCGGCCGAGAACCCGCACTTGGCGGACGACGTGCTGGGGGCGGCCATCTCCTTCGCCGTGGGGTTCGGGGCGCTCTGGCTCTGGAGGAGGGTCGTGATTCGGTATGGGCCCCACGCCTTCGCCCCCTGGTGCTTGGTGGCGGGCCTCGGGGGCATCGCGGTGGCGCTCTTCAAGGCGGCTGGCCCTTGAGCGTGGGCGAGCGACGCGGAGTGTTTTCAGGCCGCCGGGGGCGGTCTCTTTCCGGGGCGTCCCGCGGCAGGCGGCCCCCATTCGGAGGCACGATGCGACAGACGGTTGTCGGCTCTGCGGCTCTCGCCCTGGTCTTCACCCTCTCCTGCGGAAAGCCGGACCGCCCCGTGGCCCAGGTGGACGGCCAGTGGGTGGGGCAGGAGCAGTGGAGCGTCTTCTGCGAGAACCACGGCGTGGGTGCGGGCGCCGGCGCCGCCGAGCGCCAGGAGGGATTGAAGAGGCTCGTCCGGCGGGAGGTGGGGGCGGTCCTGGCCCAGCGCCGCGGGAAGCTCTCGGGCAAGGAGTGGGAGTCGAAGGTGAACGAGATCTCCGACGCGGCCGCGGCCGAGGCGTACCTTCGGAGCCGCCTCGCCGGGCGCCCCACCCCGACCGCCGTGGAGCTGGAGGCTAGGTTCCGCGCGGACCGGGAGAGCCGCCACATCCTCCTCGTCCCGCTGCGTTCCGAAGCCGACGCGCGCAGGGCCGCGGCCGAGCTGGCCGCGGGGAGGGAATTCGCCAAGGTGGTGTCCGCCCTCGGCACGAAGGACCCGAACCTGCCCCCGGACGGCGACCTTGGGAGCGCAAGGAGGGCCCAGCTCCCCGAGCACCTCCAGGTTCCCATCTTCGCCGCGAAGGAGGGGGAAATCGTGGGCCCAGTCCGCTCCGGGCCGGGCTGGGTCGTGGTAAAGGTGGCGGAGGTGAAGGTGCCAACCCACGAGGAGTTCCTGAAGGCCGAGGGAGACCTGCGACGGGAGGCGCGCGAGCGCGCCCTCGCCGAGGAGAACGAGCGGGCGGTGGCGGAGCTGAAGACCAAGTACCTCCTCGAGAGCCACCCGGAAGCCCTCCAGATCCTCGTGGAAGGCCGCGCCACCAGCACGGACGCGGAAAAGGTGGCCGGGAAAGTGGGCGGCGCCGAGATCCTCCTCGGCCAGGTCGCCGCCGCCTGGCAGGAGGGGAGCCAGCGGGCCGGGCGTCCCCTCCCCAAGGACCGCGAGACCCTCACCAAGCTCCTCGAGGTCCTCGCCGACCAGGCGCGGGTGGTGGCCGAAGCCAAGGCGCGCAAGTTCGGACAGACCCCCGAGGCGAAGGCCCTGCTCTGGGACATGAAGCAGGAGCTCGCCGCCCGGGTCTTCGTCGAGGGCCACCTGGAGGAGATCGCCGTTCCCGAAGCCACCCTGTCGGAGTACTTCAACAAGAACCGGGAACGCTTCCGCGTCCCCGACCAGATGCACCTGCGCTACCTGATCGCCCCCAACCCCGACGTGCTGAACAAGGCGGTGGGGGCCGCCAAGAGCGGCGCGCCCTGGGAGGAGGTGGTCAAGACCCCCGGCCTGCTGCCCGAGACCGGCGGCGGCGACACGGGCTGGCGGAGCGACGCCGAGCTGGCCCAGGCCATCCCCCGGGAGGTGCTCTCGTCCCTCACCCGCCTGGAGAGCGGCCAGTGGTCGGGCGGCGCCATGGCCCCGGGCAAGTTCGCGGCCTTCCAGCTGGTGGACATCAAGCGCGGCGGGCTTCCCGCCTTCGATGCGGTGCGGGAGCCGGTCCGGCGGGCCTACCTAAGCGAGAACGGCCAGAAGCTGGCCTTCGAGTACCTCGACGGCCCGGGCCGCGACGGGATCGCCATCCGGGAATTTCCGGAGAACCTGGCCCCCGCGAAGTAGTCTCCCTGGCGTTTAGCGGGCCGGTTGCAGCGCGTACGCCAGGGTGACCGAGGCGCCCGCGGCGGGAGCGGCGTAGAGGGCGTAGGAGCCCGCCGGGAGCTCCAGGCGGGCCAGCGGAAGAGGGTCTTCCACCACGCGGCCCGAGGCCTCCTTGTAGCAGACGAAGACCGTGAGGGAGCCGCGGCGGATCGAAAACCCCTCGATGGGGCCCGGCCCGTTGGGCGAGCAGGGCGCCCCCGGCCTCAGGGAAACCACCCGGAACCGGGACGCGAAGGAGCCCTCCGGCACGCCGAAGGACGTGGGGACGGGCCGGCAGCCCGGGCCGGTGGAGGCGCTGGGCGAGCCCCCCTCCTGGGCCGCGGGGACGAGGGCGAGCAGGAGCACGGCGGCGGCAACCCAGAGGGGCTTCCTCATAGGTTAAGTATACTCCCCGCCACGAGCGGGGTGGACGCTGGAGCGTCCGCTAGTCCAGGCCCGTCCCCCCGTCGGCGGGCTTCGGTGGCTTGCGTCCTTTCTGGGCTGGCCGGGCCGGGCGGGAAGGGAGCCTTCTCCGCGCGGGTCAGAACCGCAGGGAGCGTCCGTCCCAGCGCGCAGGCCGGCCGAGGGGCAGCGTGTGCTTGCCCGAGAGGTGGCCCACGGGCAGGGCCGTGACGAGCGGCGTCCCCAAGGGGAGGAGTTCTCGGGCCCGGGCCTCCACGTCCGCCGGGGTCTCGCCCCCGCCGAGGTCCGTGAAGCCGCCGAGCAGGAGCCCCGCGGCCCGGTCGAACCAGCCGGCGTGGGCCAGGTGGGTGAGCGCGCGGTCCACCCGGTAGAGCGCCTCCCCCACCTCCTCGAAGAAGACCCAGCAGCCGCCGGTGTCTGGCGCCCACGGGGTCCCCGCGGACGCGACGCAGAGGCTCAGGCATCCGCCCGCCACGGGAAAGGGGCCGTGGCTCTCCGCGGGGCCACGCCCCGGCACGGGGAGGGGATTGTTCTCCAGGGCGGCCCAGAGGGAGTCGAAGACGACCACCCCCGGGCGCCCCAGCTCGGTCACGGAGGGGGCGTAGAGGCTGCGCAGGTTGGGAAAGCGGCGTCCCCAGAGGTGGAGGGCCGTCGCGTCGGAGTATCCGGCCACGGTCTTGGAAGGACGCTCCGGGTCCCACCGGAGCCGGGTCAGCAGGCGCGTCGTTCCGTAGCCGCCCCGGGCGAACCACACCACGTCCGCCGTCGGGTCGTCCAGCGCTTCCTGCAGGTCCGCCAGTCTCTCCGCGTCGTCCCCCGCCAGGTAGCCGG